>JAGMEO010000019.1 GCA_023128135.1 Candidatus Bathyarchaeota archaeon
ACCTTAACAATTGGAAACAACACCTACTGGGCGTACAAGTCAGATATTGCAGATGGAATCTTGCCATTAGAGGAGATAATTCATATTAACAGTTGACAACATTATGTAGGTGATGATCTATGGTTGAAGTGAAAGTTCCACACATCCCCATTCCACTGGATAAAACCGAAGAATTAAGAATCTATAAGAAACCCCGATTCTTCTCTTACACACCAATATTATTCGGCTTATTCGCAGGTTTCATTATTTGGTTTTTATTCACTGTGAGTAGAGCACTTTTGATAGGCTTAATATTATGGGTTGTTATCGTGGCGTTCATTTGGTTCTTCTTCTGGAGGAAGAGTGGCTACTGGTTCACAACCCAGAAGATCGTCATCCACGATGGATCAAAAATTCTGATAATTCCCTACGAGGAGATTGCGGTAAGTTCGATGGCGTTCGGGAAACACGACATCCTGTTCAGCACAATCTATGGGAAAGAACACGCACTCAAAGGCGTAACGAACGCCATGGACATGGTGAACATGATAATAAAAACGCGTAAAGAAGCCAGTTAACGCATACAATTAGTATTAATTTGCTTAAAAAAAGTGGTATAAATTCTGTCCCAGCGCAGAGTTACACTGAGGTATCCATTCTCGTGTTCGCGATTTAACAGAATGCTAAGATCCTAATCTTTCGGTAATCCTTTTTATGTTCTGTTCCTCGTCATTCAACTCTTTCTTTAAAAGTTTTTTCAACTTCGGACTATCCTCAAGCATACTCCGTATTATATTTAATCGTAACTTCTCTTCTTCTGTTAAAAACTCTTCATCAGAATTTGCCATTTTTTTAACTCTGTCCTTTACCATATTTTATGTAATTTTGTCTTTTTCTCTTTTTTTGAGGATGCTAATTATCACTTTTTCTATTCATTGTATGAATAGTTTAGATAAAGATGTTGGTAAAGACCAGATAAAATACTCTTTCACTTTCGCGTGCGCGCGCGAATCTTACAATTTGAACGCTAAAATTCAGAAAACCAACAAGAAAAAAGTAGGGAGTGGAGAATAGCGGGTGATATCTCCACTAATGGCGGTGTTCAAATCCCACCCGGCCCACCACAGAAACAATATTTTTTCTCACGAGGCAAATTGATCAGAAAAACCATGATTTAGCTAGATAAATCATAGTTAAATGAAGAGGATAATAAACATAGAAGAGGTACTTTCTCCACGTGGGATATGTGTTGTTTCCATAAATCTCTCTTTCAATTTTCAAAAAACCATGTTTGTGAAGAAGAAGAATTGGTAAAGCAAAAAGTGAAAAAGCTTGGGTTGGGGAAATTAACATAGAAAAAGCACTTAGTAACACAAACAGAACAATGCCCGCCTTTGTGTTTTCTTTAAGAACTTTCATACAATAAATCATTGCAATGCCATAAAGGCCATAATCAAAGTAAATAAAGAAAGAAAGACAAACAGGAAGTAAAATCATTAACTCATCAATAAGAAACAAAACACCAAAAAACAAGGTGAAAAAGATGTTAAAATACTCAAAGGGCTCACGCCCCAGAGCAAGATAAAAAGGCACTTGAGAAATCAGAGCAAAAAGAAGAAGTCTAAATAAATAATTCTTCACATTCCTAGTGCTTTCAACTCCAAGGACTATTAGATAGCTGAATATTGGAAAGGATGTTCTTCCTATTATACGAAAAACAATATTATCAATAAATAAAATTGCGCCTAAATGGTCTATCGTCATCGTTATTACAGCAATTATCTTTAACACTTCTCTTCCTAAATCAAAAAATTTTTTCAGAGAACAGACACCCCTTAAACGTGTGTTAGAGATTATATAATCAACTATGATGGAAATAGTATTAAGGAAGTCGAATTATCTTAACAGTTTTTTATGGAATAATGATTTTAAATATGAAAACTTGTTCGTTTCTTAATTTTGTATAAACATGAATGTCGATAGCGTCCATATCCAAATATGCCACTTGTTCTAAACCATGTTCTTTAATCATATTACAAAAAACATAGCAATCTGGATTCCAGTTGTTTTGTTCAGCAATAATTTGATGTTTAGTTCCCTCTGGAATAGATTCAAGTTGTAAAACAGTTACACCTTGCCATTCAATGAAGCTTTTAACCTCTTCTTTCAGTTGGTTACTAGTATCAATTCGTCCATAATGCCAGGGTATAAAAGAAAAAAGAATGTATGCTGTAATGATTCCAGCTACAGCAATCAAGTATTTTAAGTTCTTTTTTATAAATGATTTACGAGGTTTTTTCCTTCTTTTTTTCATTACTCTTGTTCCTCATTTTATTCAAAGTTAATTGTTATTATACATCAATCCAAATCGATCATAGACAACAATCAGAGATATTAAACTCCATCAAGAGTTTATTTACTAATTAATCTAATCGTAGAGATCATCGATTAAAATCTAACTTTTTCTTAATTTTTTGGGGGAGAAAGCACATAGTGGAACTCCAAAAAGGAAACGTCCGATTTTAGCAATTATGCCAGGGGCGTCTACACCAAGTTTACAGATTATTGAATGTTCTAAGAATCCCAGCTCATCTATCTTAATTATAAAATGTCCCATCTTCGATCTTCGAATAGCATGTTCGACTTGTTTTAAGGTACTACCGAGTATTACAATTCTTTCAAAATCGAAGTTTATCCATTCAATAAATGTTTTACGCTGGCTTTCTGAGAGCTCTGCTTCTATTCGGTTTTTTTTAAAATCTACTTTTGTTAGTAGAATTTCTAATGGAAAGTACTCATGAAGGCAATAATGATTTATTATGTGATCAATGGAATGTTTCATTCCGTTTGTCAGTTGAGCACACAATTTGTTGCGTGGAATTAAAGCATCAACCATTTCAGGGGAAGAAACACCAATGTCAACGCATATACCATTACCAACTTTACGTGGACTAATAACTCTACCACGCATAGTTGAAGGAACACATAACCCATCTAATGTCGTATGGGCTTTGCCAAATTTACTTTTAAGATAATTTACTGCTGCTATTTCATCTTCTCCTATTATCTCGACCTGAATCCAACCTCGACGATTCATTGTAATGTTTTTTACTTTAACTTTTATGTTTGATAATTCTTTATGTAAAATTGTTTGAAATTGTTGGAAAGCTTCGATCTTCTTCGAACCGTAGAACTTCTGTGAAAGAGTGGTTTTTACCAAATTTTTTCCCCAACAACTGCCGAAATTTCTTCGTCAAGCTTTCTAAACCTTTTAATCGCTGGATGATTCCAACCAACTTCCTTCGAAAAATCATTTAACGCTTCTTCAAAACTGATGTATCTACTTCCTTTTACTAACTTGTCCGCGTAAGTGACGATTTTTTCTTCTAAACTTAAGGGAAGATAGTCACGGTTTGGTAAACCAATTCTACGAGCTTCTTCACGGGGTATACCTGCACCAATATGTCTCTCAATAATTTTTATTAGAGGTTTAGGAAGATCTAATGAACTAGCGATTTTTGCCCCAATAATGCCATGTTGTATGTTGTGAATTTTAGATCTTCCTATGTCGTGAAGGAGACTGCCTATTTCAACCAGTTTCATATCAACTTGAATTCCTTTATCGCGAAATCTTTTAGCGATCTTGACAGCTAAGTGGGAAACAACTTTGCAATGATGAATTACGGTTATTGAACAGCCTTCATCCTCTAGAATTTGAATTGCTTCTTTACTTGATGGGAGTCTTGGCACTCCAAACCCTCCCGTTGCTATTCACCTGATTCGTTTTTCAATTCTTCGATTCTTTTTCTAAGTATTTCAACTGTTTTTCCTTTATCAAAATGTTTAAGTGGTTGTCTACATTCCGGGCAGTGGAATATAAGTTCCATAGCATCTTCGAAGACTACTCGTTTACAACTTGGATTAGAACAGGAGTAAAATTCATGATCCTCTTCGTATTTTAGACGCGTTTTTAGTTTTTCCAGGATCCTCTTTTTCACGTTTTGAACGTAACCTTCAATTTGATCTGGTTGTAGTCTCCATTTGAAAATAAACCATCCTGATTCCGGATCCCTTGACCTGGTAGAACTGACTATGGAATAGTTACTTAGTCTATAGAGAATCTTACGAACATTGTTAAGTCTCATTCCTGTCTCTATAGCAATCTTGTCGTCTGTAGTCTCGCCTAATGACCTTATAGCTTCCACTAATTTAACGGCATCTTCTCCACCAATTATCTCCGTGGCTTTTGTTAATAACTCCTTGTTAAAGGGCATCATTGAAACGTCGAACCTTACAAGAAAAAATCTTTCATTAATAATACATATTTTACAAACTTAAATATTAACAAATGTGAAAAATAATGTTAATATGCCAAAGATCACTGTGCTCAGATATGGGCATCGATACAATCGCGATTATAGATTATCTACTCATATCTGTTTAATTGCTAGGGCCTTTGGAGCTAACGCTCTAATTTTAACTGATATAGTGGATAACCGATTGAGAGAGACCGTTGATAAAGTAGTTGATAAATGGGGAGGAAGCTTCAGATTAATTATGGGGGTTTCCTGGAAGAAAGCGATTAATGAATGGAAAGAAAAGAGCAGCATTATCTGTCATCTAACAATGTATGGTGAAAATATTGATGAAAGCAACGTCATCAAGCGTATTAAAGAAACAAATAAAGACGTATTAGTAGTTGTTGGCTCCCAAAAAATTCCTGGTGAAATCTTTCAACTTGCGGATTTTAACATTGCCATAGGAAGCCAGCCTCACAGTGAATGTGCGGCATTGGCTGTTTTTTTGGATAGATACTTTACTGGAAAAAAATTATCAAGGAAATTTGATAACGCAAAAATTCGAATAGCCCCACAAAAACATGGAAAGAAAATTTTTGAGGAATCATAATTCCTTTTCTAAAATACTAAATTCTGTTATTTTTCCATTTAGCTTTTCTATTTGACTTTTTATTCGATTAACAACCCAAGCTTTTCCATTAACCCTAAGGTTCGCCGTCTTCTTATCATATTTCACTTCAATCACATTATCTTGGTCAAATAATCTAGATATTAAAGCCATCGTCTCTTCACTCAGTGGAACTATGAAAGTAGCTTCAATAAGAGGTTCTAAATGGTTATTGACTGTTTTTATTAATTTATCCAAGTTTATTTTCTTTGAGGCAGAGATTGGTATTAAATTGGTCGCTTCTTTTTTTATTTGAGAGGTTTTCTTGTTTAATTCTGTCTGTGTGAGTAAATCTATTTTATTCAGAGCTGTAATTATTGGGACACTCCCAGCATCTAACTCCTTTATCGTTTTAAGGCAAACAGATAGTTTTCTTTTAATTTCATGAATGGGTTCATTTGCATCTAATAAGAGTATAATTACATCAGAGACCATGGTTTCTTCAAGAGTTGAATGAAATGACTCTATGAGGGCTAAAGGTAAATGGTCTATGAAGCCAACAGTATCTGTAAGTAATACTTTTCTTTTCTTTAAGTTGATGGCTCTTGTCTTTGTTGATAGCGTTGTGAAAAGGCTACGGTTGATAGGTACTGGTTCTTCTGCTAGAGCTTTAAATAATGTGCTTTTTCCAGAGTTTGTGTAACCTGCTAATGAGACAAGAGAGAAGCCAAGCTCCAACCTGTGACGCCTATGTATTTTTCTTTTTTCGCGAACCCTTTCTAATTTACGTCTTACATGAGCCATCTGACGTTTTATAGCCTCATAATGTACTTCAACCTCATATCTACCAAGGCCTCGAAAACCTGGTTGTTCGCCTTGTCTGGCGAGTCTTACACTCTCTTTTGCTCTTGGAAGTTGACGATGAAGATTAGCTAATTTAATTTGAAGATGGGCTTCTCTTGTAGACGCCCTTTTAGAAAAAATTTCAAGTATTAATTGAAATCGATCTATAGCTTCCACTTTAGTGAGTTTTGCAATATTATAAGATTGAGTTGATGTTAAATCGTTCTCGAAAATGATCTTGTCTGCATTAAGGTCAATAACAAGCTTGGCTAATTCTTTTGCCTTACCTTGACCTATTTGGTAGCTTGAATCACGTTCACGAATTTGTTCGATAGCGTGAACCACCGTATATTCTGCAGCTTCCGCTAAATTCTTAAGTTCTTCAAGATTCGAGGAATCCAAAGAGATATGTCTATGTACAATTATTACTCGCGTGAGACCTCAGCCTCCGATGACGTCCCTTTCTTTTTAAAGCGAACAACATCACCTAAAGTTAAATCAAAAGGTTTCTGAATCAAAAGATCTTTTGTAATTATAAGAGACGAAGGGGGAGCCAACAAGTTGATCTTTAGGCTCTTTTCTAATTTCTTGGTAAGTTTATCATCTGGAACCATCTTACCTATTTCAAGTTTTTGGAGAACAGAGGCTTTTTCTTGAATCGTTTTTCCGAGATCTTTTTGGCTAAGATTCATTTTTTCCCTTGCTTTTCTGATTCTCTGGCCATAATCCTCTACAAGTTCAAGCTCTTCATCCACACTTCCATGCATGGGTTTAGAACGACGTATAGATGACTTTGAACTAACATTTTTCATTGCCAATTGTGATTTTTTCTTTATGTTCCAACTTGAAGATGAAAAACATGCACATTTAGAGCAGACAATAAGCTTTGCACCATCAATTATGATTCTATTAGAGAGCCCAAGAATTTTTTTTCCACAGATTTCACATGCCATGTTTAAGCAGTCCTTCGAACTGAAATAGGGGTTATATACATAAAATCTTTATACTTTACCTAATTAGTTGTCTCAAAAAAGGCGTTTTATTAGAACGTATATTGATGTATAAGAGTGAAAAAATATTGTGCTGTATTCATATTATTGTACAATTTTAAAAAGCAGTCTGAAAGTATCTAAATAAAAAGATGCTGGAAAGGTGGAACTATGTATGAGGGGAACAAATCCTAGACAAACTAAAAGAATGATGCAGCGCTTAGGGATGAAGGTTGACGAGATTCCTAATGCAAAACAAGTCATTATACGCACTGAAAATAAAGATATCTTAATTGATAATCCTGATGTTGCAGTTATAGAAGTGCAGGGTCAGAGAGTGTTTCAGATAGTTGGTGGCAGAGTTTCTGAAAAAAGTGTCACCAAAGATGTTATAGAAGAAGAAATACCTAACGAAGATGTACAACTTGTTGTTAATCAGACTGGAAAATCATTAAGCGAAGTAAAGGCTGCTCTAAAGGAGACAAATGGCGATCTTGCAAAAGCAATTCTCCTTCTTCAATCAAAGAGTTAAATTCACCTAAACATCATCTCCAAATTTGTTCCGATTTTTCCCAAACTGTTTTAGTGCATCTTCTCTTTCCATAATTCTACTACAGTAATGACATCTTAGTACGAGGGGGTTTTCTGTTTCAATGATAAACGTTGGTTGGATAGGTTCATGGCTATTAGAAACACACGTAGGATTTGTACATTTTAACATGCCATGAATAACTTTTGGTAGTTTTGCCTTCTGTTTCTCGATAACCGTGAAGTCTCGTATTATGTTGATTGTTGCATGTGGTGCTATTAGAGCTATCTTGTTCACTTCATCAGAATTTAGTTCTCTTCCTTCAATTTTCACAATGTCCTTTGACCCAATTTTACTACTAGGCACATTAATTGCAATACTTACTATGTGTCTGGTTTGACTGGTTATTCCTAAAATATTTAGTACAGTTAAACTGTTACCTGCACTTATATGATCAATAACGGTTCCTTCCCTAATCTTTTTTATTCGAAGTTCTTCATCAGACAAAAGCTCACTACCAATTCATAAAATTCAATATTTCCAAAATAGTTTAATATCATCTGAAAAAGGTTTGGCTTTAATTTGAACCCTTTCTTATCAGAGTACATTGAAGGTAATTTGTCTTATAAATGAGCGAAATAAACCATCTAAATATCATGTTCTCTAAAGGATTTGTGGTAAATGAGTTTTGAAGGAAGAGACATTGTCTCTATCAAAGATTTTACTCGTGAAGAAGTTGAACATATCCTTGAAATTGCTGAACTGATGGAGCCTCTCACCCGAAACGGTTCTGACCTTTTGAAAGGAAAAATATTGGCAAATTTATTCTTTGAACCCAGTACTAGGACAAAGCTTAGTTTCGAAGCTGCAATGCGTAGACTTGGCGGTGAATGTATAGGGTTCTCTGAGCCAACAACAAGCTCAATAAAAAAAGGCGAAACTTTAGCAGACACTATCCGTGTAGTTGAAAATTACTCAGATATAATAGTATTGAGACACGGCCTAGAGGGAGTTGCTAGAATGGCGGCTGAATTATCAACTGTACCAATAATAAATGCTGGTTCAGGTAGCGAAGAACACCCAACCCAAGCATTGCTTGACCTCTACACCATTAATAGAGAACTAGGAAGAATTGATGGGTTAAACATCGTTTTCGTTGGTGATCTAAGATATGGTAGAACAGTGCATTCTTTAGCATACGCTCTTGCTCTCTATGATGTTAATCTGTATTTAGTTTCCCCAGAGATTTTACGGATGCGCAAAGAAGTTTTAAAAGATGTCGAGAAGAAGATAAAAATCTTTGAAGTGGAAAACATTGAGAGCATTATTCCTAAAGCGGATGTTCTTTATGTTACTAGAATTCAAAAGGAAAGGTTTCCTGATCCGGAGGAATACGAAAAAGTCAAAGGATCTTACAGAATAACTTTAGATACTATCCGTCACGCAAAGAGCAGTCTTAACATATTGCATCCACTCCCAAGAATCGACGAAATATCACCAGAAATAGATTCGACTCCATA
>JAGMEO010000002.1 GCA_023128135.1 Candidatus Bathyarchaeota archaeon
CTAACCCTATCTGGGCGTAATTAAGTCCAAGAGCGTTCAGTATGTAAGTGTATAACACAGACCGTGATACATATATGTGCTGAGAAAAATGTGATAGAGACAACACTGAAAGAAATCTATTGAGTGACGTTTTTTCCATTGAATCATGTAAAAGTTTTGACGGTGACATTTATTTACACTTAAGTTACGGTTTTTAAGTCTCTGATAATAAAAAGGATTTTTGAATAGGCATCAGTTTTAAATAAAGCAAAAAATGTAGAAAACAGTTAGGGTTCTTTCACGAACTCTATAAACTGCTTCAAAGTCCGTTTTTTTAGTGTATAATTCGTTTTTTTCTCATGCCCTATAGTTGAATGAGGTGAAGGACCATAATCGTGCCCTGGGTATACCTTTATTTCGTCGTTAAGTTTCATCAATTTATTAAATAGACTATTATACATTTCACTCGAGCTTCCTCCAGGAAGATCTGTTCTACCGCATCCTCCTACAAAAAGGGTGTCGCCCGTTAGAAGCATGTCATCAATTAATAAACAGATGCTATCCTGAGTATGCCCAGGGGTGTGAATAATTCGAATCGTTACATTCCCGATTTTTAAAATATCACCGTCAACAACGCTAATGGTTTTGTTTACCTTTGATAGCTGATGAGCTACTAGTTTAGCATTAAATTTTTCAATTATTTCATCATTACCTGCAACATGATCCCAATGAAAATGAGTGTTTATAACGTATTTCACTGTACAGCCACACTCTTCTATTAAATTTATAATAGTGTCTGCATTAAAGCTGGGATCAACAATTACAGCTTCTCCATTGTTTTCATCAGCTATTACGTAGGAAAAGTTGTCCCCTTTTGATTTAATCTGCTTGAAGAACATAGAAAATCACCTCTACACTTTTTTATTATATGATTTATTGTAGGTCCTTTTGAAGCATATCCTTTTCTTGAATGTGAAAATGCAAATTTTTTTTCGTGCTTCGCCGCCATACACCGGTAAATTTGCTCAATAGTAGTTGCATAATCTTTGTGATTATCCTTAATGATGTAATGTAACAGATTATCATTCTGTTCGCGCGCGCGATTCGCTCTAAATAGAAAACTTATTATTCAATCGAGGTTATTCGTAAAAAGTTGATTGGAAAAATGATTCCTCGTAAGTTCTTTGTTACGAGTGGAAAAGCCTTTAGTCCAATTTCTGAACTGAATGCTTTTGATCAGGCCCTAAAGGAAGCTGGAATTTCCCAATGTAACCTTGTTCATGTTACATCAATATTACCGAAAGGATGTACCCAAATAGAAAAAACCGAAATCCCAGTCGGAGCAATAACACACGTCGTAATTGCGAGAATGGACGGTGTTGAAGGCCAAAATATTGGTGCAGCTATCACTTGGGCTTTTGAAAAAACCGATGAATGTGGAATTATCGCTGAAACCCAGGGCCATATAGAGGAGGAGGCTTTACTAGAAATCGCTAAATGTAAGATTCTAGAGATGGCGAAAATCAGGGAAATAGAACTTGGAGAGATCAATTACGAGTATCAGACATTGAAAGTTCCTATGGACAATTATGGTTGTGTAATTGCTGCACTAATTTTTTATCCTGATTATAAATAGACCATCTTCCAAACTTAGAAAAGGAAACATTCCATCACACCGTATTTTTGTTGGCATCATAAACCATGTGGAAGTTATCTATCATGGAATCCAAATTAGAAGTGAAAATAGTTCGAAATGTGAAGGTAACTGTTCAACCTTCCACATTTTTTAAGGGTTTTGATAGTGTAGAAGTGGTTCAACGGATTTTTGGTAAAAAAAAACTAGAGGTACTTCAATATTTGAAAGTAGAGTTTAGTGTAAGGAGCGGTTATATAGGAGTAAGCGATTTAGATGGATATTTAATAATCAGTGCTTTTTACCTAAAAAACGGTAATTTAATCGACGTATATCTCGATATTATACATGAACAAGTTAATGTGAACAGTCTATGGATGAAAAGAATCTTTTTGATAGGCGTTATGTAATACCTCAAAGCCAACAGAGATTGAAGCGTACAAATTTGCAGTTGAGGAGCAAAAAAACTAGGACTTGGATCGATGAACGTATATACGAATATTTAAAAACGGAGGGGGTAAGCGAAGAAGATTCTAAACAATTAGCCAAATCACTGAACATTAATTGTTAATAGGCTCATTGAAAGTCAGCGAACATAGCCAATTATTTTGTACAATATTCTCGCGGATAAGAATTCAGTAATATTATTTCCAGGGATTGGTGTAACTTCCACCAAATCCACTCCCACTATATTTGCTGAGTAACATATTTCTCTGATTGTTTCTTTTACCTCTCCGAATGATAATCCATCTGGTTCTGGTGTAGAAACAGCGGGGACCTCAGAAGGATCGAAGACATCAACATCAAGACTCAGATACACATTCTTCCCTTTGATCTTACTGAGAATGTCTGTCAAGGACCGTCTGAACTTATTCTTCATTGCTTCTCTGAAAAATATTGAGATAGCGTTTTCCTTAGCAAAATTATATTCTTCTTGGCTCATTGATCGTACACCTATCACGATAATATCTCTACCGCTTTCAATTATTCTTCTCATTACACATGCATGAGAAAGATGATCTCCCTCATAGGATTCCCTTAGATCAGCGTGGGCATCAAAAACAACTACAATGATGTCTCTAGGAAATGCTTGTACAGCACCAAATGTTATCGTGTGTTCGCCTCCAATCAATATCGGGATCTTACTATCATTGAGAAGATTCTTTACAGATAGGCGAACGCGCTCTAGCGTTTTTGCAGGGTTTCCTTTTACTGTCTCCATCTCATCAAAAGTGAAAATTCCTTTTTTGTACGGTTCGTTTTGTAATTCCATATCAAAACGTTCTACATACCGGGATGCATCTATAATTTGGTGTGGGCCATTTCTGCTTCCAGTCCTATAGCTTTGAGTAGAATCGTAAGGAATTGGAACTATTACAAACTTTGCTTTCTTGTAACTAGTTATAGAACTATCTAATCCAAGAAAGTTCCATGGGATGAAAGGATACACTTCAATTCCTCAACTAATTACATTTTCTAAAAACGCTTTATAATTTATTATAAAACTAATTTGATGTAACTATATTTTTCTAATATAAAACTAGTACCAGAAACTAGTTTAAAGAAAGTCATAAACAAATGAAGTAACAAAGTCTTGTCCTAAAGAAGATGAAGAGAACAGATATTAAAGATGCAAATTTACTCTGTTTATTCATGATTGATAAAAATGTCTTTTAAAGAATCAAATTTTCAAATAGAATTGTCACTTTACATTGGGAAACTAAGGTTTTCCTAGAAAACAAAGTATGTTCAATTTATGATAGACTTCTAATTGAAGTTGAAAAGAGCATAAAATATGTATGTAGATTGCTTCAGAAATGCCCTATTGATGTCTGTCATGCTAGAGCGTTAAAGATCATTCAAGAGGTCATTCAAAAGATTCCAGAAATCAGGGAAATATTGAAAGTCGATATTAAAGCAGCCTATGAAGGAGGCCCAACTGCAAAAAGCATTGATGAAATAATATTAAGCTACCCTTACGTTCTAGCCATTACAGTCTACAGAATATCACATGAACTTTATGTAAGAGAGGTTCCGTTAATTCCAAGAATAATGAACGAATGCACATTCGGTAACAGAAATAGATATACATTCAGGTGAAAAAATTGGTAAAAATTTCTTCATAGATCATGGAACAGGAGTAGTTATCAGAGAAACATCTGAGATAGGAGATAATGTTAAAATATATCAAGGAGCCACTTTTGGAGCTCTAAAATTCCCAAAAGATGAAAGTGAACAATTAATTAAGGGATTAAAACGACACCCAACAGTAAAAGATAATGTGATAATATATTCTGTAGCAACTATTTTAGGAAGTAAAGCTGTTATTGGAGAAGGACCCGTGATTGGTGGAACCGTTTGGATAACTTCTTCTATTCCAGCAGGAACCACAGTAACATCATTCCTTCTAAGCTAAAGTACAAGAATAAAAAGAATACCCGATAATTTACAATAATAAAATTAACTTAATCACTTTTAAAAAAAAGGTAAAGTAGTATAGTTGAAAGAGCATAAGATACACTGCATATAAAAGCTGGAAGATCAATTTGGATTTCCATCAATTGCCCGCCAATTATTGTACCAATTGCTGATGTCCCATTCCATGCCATGGTTGTGATGCTAGATGCTAATGATCTTTCTTCTTTATCAACTAAATTCATAGCAAACGTGGTATAAATTGGATGTGCAAAATTCATCAAGATTGTTCTTCCAATATACAAAAAAGCTGCAATTGAGAAAATTGGAGAAAAAGGAATTATTGTTAACAATAATATTGCTGGTACTTGTGCGCTGATGATTGCTTTTACAGGCCCCATTATTTCCATTAACTTTGGTGCTGTAAAGTAAGAAAGCGCCATTATTGCATTAGAAATAGCAAAAAGGACACCAATTTCTGTCTCTGAAGCTGAAAATTTAAAATTCAAGTAGAGAGGAACGAGGGTAATAAACAAACCTGCACCTAAACCAATGAATGCGTTAATTAAACTAAATTTCCCAATTACTTTCCAAGAATGGATTGTGAAGAATCCTTTTGATGTTCTTTCTCTTGATTCTTCTTTTAAGAAAATTAGAGGTACTAATGATGATACACCAAGAACTATAGATAACCAAAAAATTATCTTATATGAATCAAGCGGTGTTAAAAGAAGAGTTGATTCTATAAGTTCTTTGCCTCCAGCGATTATGGAACCAACTATCGAGCCAGAAGTAAATAGGAATGCGCTAATACTGAAAGCATGGCTTCTCTTGACCTGTTCCACATTATCAGCTATTATTGCGGTGTATGGAGCTGTCCAAGCACCCCAGCTAAAACCAGATAGAAGGGAAGCTAATAGAAGAAAAGAAAAGGAGTCAAAAAGGGCGTATATCATAAAGGACAACAAATATGCGGAGGTACTAGCTATGAGAACCCATTTTTTGCTAATTCTATCTGATATAATTCCTGACGGAATAAGAAAAATCGTTGAGAATATTGATGTGGCTCCTATAAGAACACCTATAGTTGAAGATGGAAAACCTATACTATTAAGATAAAGTGGTTGTAAGACAATAAAAACACCAAGTTGAATCGAGCTTAATAGATTTGATAAGAAGACTAGTTTCACGTTCCTGTGGAATTCGATAAACCCTCGAAAATAAAGATGAGGCTGCTCACTTTTCGTCATTTCTTTCATCCATGAATTTATAATAAATTATTGATATCTTTAAGTATAATTTATCTGGTTTTTTTACACTTCATTCAGAAGGTTTGAAAGTTGCCAAATACCGTACTACCGCTTAAAGCTGTCGATGGTTTAGAAATTATTAGTCTTATTGACAATTCAATAGATTTTCTTTCCTCATCTGAACATAGGGAAGTTAAAAACATCCGTGAATGGATGAAAAATTCCCGCAACTTGAAACCAAAAGGAAAAAAACTTCCGATAGCTGAACACGGATTTTCTATGTTAATACGAATATATTTTGAAAATGAAGCTCACACTATATTATTTGATACTGGAGGAAGCTCTGAAAGCGTATTAATTAATGCTGAACGAATGGAACTAGATCTTTCAGAAATTGAAGCGATAGTTATTTCCCATGGCCATTGGGATCACTCAGGTGGTTTATCAGCCATTTCAAAGACAATAAACAAGAAAAATCTGCCAATAATAATTCATGAAGATATGTTAAAAACAAGGGGATCAATAGACTCAAATGGAACTGTCAGAAAATACGTTGATTTCCCTAAAGAGAAAAAAGTAAGGCCCTCGGAATATATAGTTACAAAGCAACCCTATCTACTATCTAACAATAGCGTGCTTGTTACAGGAGAGATTCCTAGACAAACTGATTTTGAAAGAGGTTATCTTCGTCACAGAGCATTAGTTAATGGAAAGTGGCAACCCGATCCTTGGATCTGGGATGACCGAGCAGTAATTATTAACATAAAACAAAAAGGCTTGGTTGTTCTTTCTGGGTGTGCTCATGCAGGAATCATCAACACCACTTTATACTCCAAGGAGCTTACTGGAGTTTCAAATATATATGCGATAATGGGTGGTTTTCATTTAATAGGAAAAAATTGTGAAAATAAGATCCAACGAACTGTCATAGAATTGAAAACTTTGAACCCGAAGCTTCTAGTACCATCACATTGTACTGGGTGGAGAGGAGTTCATGCAATTGCTAAAGCATTTCCTCACGCTTTTGTTAAGGGCAGCGTAGGGAATCTTTACACGTTATAATTGGTTTAATATTCATAATATTTTATTTTCAGGCTTTAGACCGTTATGTTTTGGATCGAAGAATCCTGATCTTATTAAGCTATTCCAGAGATCTCTTCTAATTGTCGGTTTAAGTGCCCGCCTTTTATACAAATTAACAAACCATTCAAAATAATTTTTGAAACCTGAGATTTGCGAAATTCTTTTTCTATTCATTTCTCCGATGACGTTTTTTGTTACTTTATTCTTATGGTACTAATGAATAATAGACTCTTCTATTGCTTTTACCTTTATTTTCACATTTTATCAGATTTATCTGACCCACTTCCTTTAGGTTTCTAACATGGGTTCCACCATCAGCTTGTTTATCAACGCCTACAATTTCTACTATTCGAAGACTAGGTAAATTTGGTGGAAATGCCTCTGCCATCTTTATTACACCCGGAATCTTCAAAGCCTCTTCTCTTGGTAACTCATACCATTTTACAGGAATGTCTTTTAGGAAAAGTTTGTTTGCCTCATCAATATACCTCTCCAAAATACTTCGATCAAAATCCTTTAGACTGAAATCAAAACGAACCTTATCTACATCAAGCTGATTACCTGTCACGAGAGCACCAGTTCCATTACACAAAAGTGAAGAGAAACAGTGGGCTGATGTATGACTTCGCATTAATCTATATCTTCTTTCCCAGTCTAATACGCAATGAGTTTTTTCTCCTTTTTTTAATCCTTTGTGGTCAACTTCATGAGAGACTAGTCCTGAGAACTTACCAACATACACCACATTAAACTCGTCGTTAGTTTTCACAATTCTTCCAGTATCATAAGGTTGTCCGCCTCCTTTCGAGTAGAAGATTGTCTTATCTAGAATAATGTATTTTCCATCTGAGACAGAAATTACCGTAGCATCACATTCCTTAAGGTAACTGTCTTTTAAATAGAGCAGTTCTACCATGAACTTTACCCTTCCATTATTTTGTTTAATTTCATTTTAAACTACATTTATTTATTAAAAAAATAACAATGTCTGTTATAGCTTTTTTAAGATAGATTTTATTTAATACTATGAGTGGTGTTTGAGTTTCTATGAATTTATGGCGTGACATTCCAATTGGAGATAGACCTCCGGAAATAATTAATGTTGTAATAGAAGTCATAAGTGGTTCTAGAGATAAGTATGAATATAACCGTGAATGGGGAGCCTTCGTTTTAGACAGGGTCCTACATTCTCCAGTTGTTTTTCCTGTTGACTATGGTTTTGTACCTCAAACATGGTGTGATGATGAAGATCCCCTTGATGTCATGGTCTTAACACATGAACCTTTTGAAGTTGGATGTATAGTAAAAGCGAGATCCATTGGTGTTATGATCTTAGAAGACGAAAGAGGGGAAGATCCTAAAGTTCTTTCAGCACCTATAGATGATCCAAGATTTGATGATATTCAAGAAATTACTGATGTTTCAAAAAACATGTTACGAGAAATACAAGAATTTTTCGAAATCTACAAAAGACTAGAGCCAAGAAAATGGACAAAATTCAAGACATGGAAGAATGCTAATGAAGCAAAAAAAATTGTACAAGAGGCAATAAAAAAATACAATAACTTAAAATTTGCTAGTTCAAAAGAATAAATCAGTTTGTAAAGAGTCTAGCTTTTTTTGGATATATGGTTTGATGTAATTTAATCCAGAGATAACAAGTTCGTTTGTTACTAATATTGGAACTTTTCCCGAGCCAACATCGAACCACATACTACATTGAACATTATTTTTTTCTACATCAATTATTTTCAATGGAATACCAGAATCCTCAATGATCTTTCTTGTGTTCTCACATTCCGTATCGCCGTTTTTTATAAATAAATAAACCCGGGGATTACTCAAACATAAACCTCTTTATACTCAAAACAGTTCATATCACCTCTTCTAAGATAATAAAGCTCATCAACAACTTTACCGAAAAGGTTAAAGACTGACCTTATTCTTTTTGCAATATACGTGTATAACCCCGTAAAGGAGGGTTAAAACATGATCATAGTTGGGACTGGAATTAGTGGAAGCAAGAGGAACGAATATTTAGAGAAACTTGCAGAGCTTATCACTAAAGCAGGTAAACCTACGAAAGTTCTTCATGTAGGTTCTATGATGTTTGAAACAGCAAAGAGACTTGGTAGAGAAATACCTGAACACAAAATTTTAGATATGTCATCTTCTACTCTTAACTATCTTCGTGCCACAGTGTTTGAACAAATTATTACAGAAGCAAAAAGCCAAGAAAACCTGATAATAAGCACCCACGCCTGTTTTAGATGGAAAAAAAATCTCATACCCGCTTTCGATTTTCACTATCTTAATCAATTATCACCAGATGTGTTTTTGACGATAATTGATGATATTCAAACCATTAAGATTAGGCTTGAAAGACAACATGGATGGAAAGGAAAATTTAGTTTAAAAGAACTCATAGTATGGCGAGACGAGGAGCTTTTCATATCCAATATGATTGCCAATTATCAAGGAGTGAAAAATTATGTCATTACAAATAAGGATCCCCCAGAAGAAATTATCAATCTTTTATTTGACCTAAATATTAAGAAAGCCTACATCAGCTATCCTATGACTTATATGAAGCAAGATCCATCGAAGATGAAAGCAAAGAATAGATTTCGAGATGAGCTTAGAAAACGTGGTCTTATTATCTTCGATCCTGAGGATATTGAAGAAATGGATTTGATTGGATTTGCTGAAGCAACAAGGAGAAAAGGCAAAGATAAACTAAAATTTAAAGTAGATGGTAAACAAGGATTAATCAATATTAGCGAGATTGAAGAAGCAAAAGAATACATCATTGACCAAACTGTTGATAGAGATTACAAACTGATTTCTCAGAGCGACATGATAATAGTCTACTATCCTGTACCAGTTCTATCTCCTGGTGTCTTGAGCGAGATGGTTTATGGCTTCACTAATAATAAAAACGTCTTTGCTTACTTCCCTAAAAAATTAAGTCCTTTCTTTGAATATCATGCTACGAAAATTTTCAAGACAGAAAAAGAGATGATAAAATATTTAAAAAACAAAGGCATTATCAAATAATGTATTATCGAGTTTAGCTAGAATTAAAACATTCTTTTGATGGACATATATTTTACGATGTTTTTCAGGAATACGAATTACATGTAACTCACATTGAAACATATACGTGATATTACGTTATGTTAACATGTGATAGAAAAGTTTAAATTTACGTTAAAATCATTTCTAAACGATTTTCCATTGAAGATTAGAGTTGTAATAAAAAGACCATTTGGGAATGTGGAAATAGAAGGCGAAAGTCTAGACGAGATCATATCTTCCCTCGAAACTTTTCCAGAGTGGTTAGCAACAATAGATGGATTAGTTATCGGTCCAGACATTGTTCCTTCAGAAACAAAAATGATGCTTTCAGGCCTGATAGAATTTTCACCTGAAGGACCATTAATCATCGTTCCAAAAGATAAATTAACCAATAAAGAAGCCATTGGGCTAATTTTGTATTCCCACGATCCAAATTCTATTGAACCTAAAGAAGTTGGCCATTTATTGAGTTTAAGTGGACGCCCCGCCACTGGCTTTGGTTCTAGGCTTAGCGAAATGAGAAGAGAAGGATTAGCTCTTAAAAACGGTGGAGGCTACAGACTAACCATCTTAGGAAAAAAATGGGTAGATGATCTAATTTCAAAAATTACTAAATAGGTGAAAAAATTGAGCAACATAGAGAAAAAGCTAGAGGTCACTATAAAAGTTAATGAGTTAGAAGCAAAATTCTCCGGTTCTGTTGATGAAGTGATTAGTGGTTTCCTTAACTTTTTAACTAAAATCTATCCAAATTACAATTTGATATCAAAATTAACTTTAACCGTGAATTTTGAAGATTTATTGAAAGAATTAGAAAAGGTATTACTGATTACTCCCGAGGGATTAGTTATAACAGTCCCTAGGGAACAAACAGGTGAAAGAGAAAACATTCTTCTTCATCTACTTAAAGCTAAAGTTGGCTTTCGTTTAGGAAGACTTAGCAAGGACTCCCTATCTATTGCTGAAATAATAACAACAACTGGGGGAAAACCAAGTTCTGTAGCAGCCAGATTAAGTGAGATGGTAGACATTGGATGGGTAGAAAGAGTGGGAAGAGGAGAATACAAAATTACAACCTATGGTATCGAAGGCTTCCGAAAGAAAGACTTACCTCATATAAAAGCTATTGCAGAGGAAGTATAAGATGAGTGAATCAAAAAATTTGAAAGTTCATGCTGAATTTGGCGATAACAAACTTGACTTCGAAGGAACTCCTGAAGCAGTATTTTCAGTTTTCATTGACTTTTTAAACAAAATATATCCTGAATATGAAATACTTCGAGACATAATTTTCACTCCAGATTTAAGAGCAGTTATAAACAATTTAAAAGGAATTTTACAGATCGCGCCAGAAGGCATCATACTTACAAGTCCAAAGGATATTTCAGCAGAAGACACCATTTGCTTAGCACTCATGGGCTCATACATCAGTAACAAATTCCAAAAACAACCTAAAGAATCTCTTTCAGCCAATGAACTATCAAAAATTACTGGAAAAGCAATGAAGACAATGTTCAATCAGTTGGCGTGGATGGTCAACGACGGTATCGTCGATAGAGTGGGTAGAGGTGAATACAGAATTACAAGCAGGGGAATCAAGAAGACTGAAGAGATTCTAAAGCAACTAAAAAATAAAAAAGGAGAATAAAACATGAGTACACAACCCTTCAGACTTAGAATTCGAATAAATGATAAAGAAATTGAATTAAGTGGTTCTCGAGACGAAGTAATGAAAGCGTTAGATGACCTTTCGATTATTGTAAATAAAGTTTCTGAAGCTTTCACCTTAACTTCTACAACGTCAAGATCACATGCGCATAAATTAGAAGGAAAAAAAACAGTCGAAGAGGACATATTACCTACAGTCACTGTTTCCTCAGGTGCGTCATGTCCTGAAGTCATTACAAAAATCCTCGCTACCAAATGGGGGAAAAAGAAACCGCGAACACTTAGTGACCTATTAGAAATAATGAAAATTAATGCAATACATTACCCAATTGGAACAATTAAGGGAAGATTAACAGATTTAACAAAGAAGGGTGTCCTCAGGCGAATCCATACCAACAAGGGATATGGTTACATACTCATAAAGTCGCTAAAATGAAATTTCAAACATGAAGGCATAGCGGGTCGCGCTAAAGCCCACCAAGGACTTTAGGCGACAAACCGAAAAAGGGGGTAATTACGGTTGACGCTAACCCACTACACCACTATAAAGACTATACGCGTTTCTATATTTAGTTTACTTAGGTTAAAAAAAGAAGTCTTAACTTCTGAATTCAAAATTTTCTGGGGGAACTGTTATGCAAGTTCTTGATTTTAGTCAGAAGGCCCCATATGACTTCATAGAACTGGGCAATACTTCTCTAAAGAACACTATTGAATCAAGTCATCGTCTAAGAAACATCGATTCGCCGACAAATTACATTGGAAACTTTAACAGACTTAATGAACATGAATTTATTGTCAATTTTGATGAAAAAAAATTGGATATGATAAGACTGGTATATACCGATGAGAAAACACACATTTTTGGTTTAGACACATCCAGTATTGAATTAGGTGAAACTAGCAATGGTTTGCTTTGTGCTGTCCGAGGTACAATTGTCTGGAAAGATAAGGTTAAGTATAATTATACTCGTTACGGACCATTCATCTTCCATGTAACAGAAAATAATAAACAATTTCTTTACAATAAACTTCGTCAAATGTACTTTGGTGCTAGCAAAGCAGCACCAACACCTGATGTTTGGTGGATGCCTGGACGAATTCGAAATATTCTTGAACGGTGGCTCCAAGGTCAACTTTCACAATCTTGTGAAGACTCCGTTATACTTTGGGATGGTTCCCTTACTGCGTGGACCATTGATAGTCCTGTTGCATTAATAGATGATATGCTCCAAATGGCGAGAAGCCGAGGAAACGTGGTATTAGCTTTTTCAAAAAAAACAAAATTTACTATATTTGGTCGTAGAATCGCAGATTTAATTAACAATCGTGATGCTCCATGTTTGCTTGACTTAGATGAAATTATTCGCCAGCAGTATGGTAACTATCTGTGTTTCTTTGGCAGAGTATATGCTGCAAAGCTTACTCCCAGTCAATTTTCATTCCGTCTAGATGTTGACCGCGAAATAGAAAGAGAGACCGGAATTAACGCAGTTCAAAAGCTTATAAGCAATGATATTGTCGTCGAAAGCTACCCTGAGACATTAAGACTTGCTCACATATTGTCAAGGTTCTCCGCAAGCGAAATAATTGGGATGCAACGCTTAATCGCTGAGAATTTTGGAATAAGAACAGTGTTTCGACCCAATATTCGTCAGATTCTATTTGGCCCATACGGGGGAGGGCTAGTCAATAACAAGATGATTTTATGATGCAAATCTACAAGATTGACGCCAACACCGTACAGGTCATATGCTGTCCTCCAGAAGATGTTAATAGAGGCGACTATCTGCTTATTGAGGACGTAAATTCAGAAAGATCCCTCATAATACAAGTTATAAACTCAGGCTACGTAAATGTTCCAGGAATTCTTGAAGACATTCTCCGATCATCATCAACAGAAAAACTTGAGGGTGTAGACTTAGACCCGCTTGAAGTGAAGTCTTTTGTGAATATTATCAAAGATGCTGAGCTTTTTACTTGTAAAATTCGAGGAGCGTTAAATAAAGGAAAGCTTAGTAACAATGTGTCTTGGATTCCACCTCGCTCTACATCAAGACTTAGAAAACTCCCAGACGTAGACTTAATTAAATTACTAGAAAATGAGCCGCAAAAAGGTTTAGACATCGGCACTTTGAAAGGTGGTGGACAGATCTCAATAAACATAAATTCCATCGATGGAAAACTCAACATTATAACAGGTAAAAAAGGAACAGGAAAATCTCATCTTTCAAAGCTTCTTCTCATACAGTTGGTATCAAGAGGTGGCATTTGTATAGTTTTTGATGTAAATGGAGAATACATTAATCTCGGATACACAAAGAATGAAGGAAAGACTTCTCTCTATGACCGTTTTATTCCACTTACTCCCGGCAACGATTTTAAGGTCACCCCGCAATATGCTGGACTTGGAGTTTTCTTAAGAGTAATGGAGAATGTTCTGGGTCTCCCAGCAACATCTGCATGGGAGTTTCGAAGGATTTGGAAGGAGCTTAAAAAGCAAGATGCTCTTACACTCAATAATTTGAACTCAGCTATTCGCGCTGTGTCAAATAATTATATTCAAGATGCGTTGTTAAGAAGGTTTGAGAGTTTAATAAATACAAAATTTTTTACAGATGATTGGAGCGTGGCCACAGTATTAGAAGCAGAGATGGACAAAATGGATAAAGGTGGTGCTCTCATCATCAATCTTCAAAACATAAATTCAAAATTTCGACAGATCGTTGTAGAATTTTTGTTAAGCAAATTATCTCAGTTACTTGAAAATTGGGGTCTCAAGGCTGTTTTCCTTTTCGCTGAGGAAGCGCATCTCTATCTTCGGGAGACATATTGGAATGATGTTGTGACAAGAATGCGACATCTTGGAATGTTCACAACATTCATTACTAACCAGCCTGACAGCATTCATAAAAGTGTTTACAGACAGGCAGACAACATATTTCTTTTTAACTTCACAAATGAACATGATCTAGAAATAGTCTCAAGAGCTGCAATGATTGATGTTGAGACGGTCAATATAATTGCTAGACAGCTTCCACCACATCACTGTCTCATGCTTGGAAAGGTTTTAAACAACTTTCCTTTGATAGTAAGAATTAATTCTTTAAAAGAAAAAACTATGGGGGAGACCCGCCTTTTCTTTAGTGATTTGAAAATTAAGAAAAGCTGATTTTTTTATATTTTTTGGCGGTTTCTTTCTTGAAAATTGGCGTTCATATATCTATTTCAGGTTCAATTGATCTTGCGATTGATAGAGCGTTAGAACGAGGATGTGACACTTTTCAAATATTTACTCGAAATCCAAGAGGATGGGCGTTTAAAGATCTATCTGAAGAAAACGTAAAGAAGTTCACTTCAAAGTTAAGTGATTCAGAAATAGCACCAGTTGTAGTGCATATGCCATATCTACCAAATCTTGCCTCTCCAAAAAAACATATCTATAAGAAGTCGGTTGACAGCCTTATTGCCGAAGTTCATCGATGCGGATTACTTAACATTCCTTACTGTGTAATTCATCTAGGAAGTCATCTTGGAACAGGAATAGAAGCTGGATATAATCGAGTAGTTGATGCATGTAATAAGGCGCTCTCAACAATTGATAATGATGTAATTATTTTATTAGAAAACACAGCAGGAACAAAGAATAGTGTGGGTGGCGCCTTCGAAGACCTTCAACACATTATCAGCAGAGTTGAACAGAAAAGCAGAGTTGCTATATGCTTTGATACATGCCATGCTTTTTCTGCTGGCTATGAACTTAGAGAGAGAAAAGCTCTTGTTAATACACTAAAACATTTGGATGAAGTAATTGGCTTGAATCTTCTTAAAGTCGTTCATTTAAATGACTCAAAAGGCGATCTGGGAAGCCACATCGATAGACATGAACACATAGGATTAGGTTTCATAGGAGAGAACGGGTTTAAAATAATCCTTAATAATGAAGTTATTAAACAGCTGCCCCTCATATTAGAAACTCCAATCGATTCACGTGGAGACGATTATGTAAACCTCGCCAAAGTAAGAGAACTTGCAGTAAAATAAATGTCGATGTAAATGTGAGAAACCATTATAAAGGATTGAATGCCGCTTTAGACCCTAGCAAAATGTCTTCAAAGGAGTAAAATAATCATGAGAGCACTGTTTGTTAACTACCAAGGCGGACAATGCACTCAACAAAATAAGTATGCTTTGGTAAAAGTGGAAGGTGTGGATGATAGAAACAAGGCGGCAATATATATTGGAAGAAAAATAGTTTGGAAGAGTCCAAATGACAATCGTCTTATAGGTAAAATTGTTGGCATACACGGTAGAAAAGGTACTCTTAAAGCGAGGTTTAGAAAAGGTCTCCCTGGAGAAGCGTTAGGAACTGAATTAATTATATTATGAAAAGTTACCAAAATCAATTTTTTAAGATTCAGATTTAAGGAAAAGCTCATTAAAACAAAAACTATATTTTGTTAATATAAAAGCCGGGGTGGCTGAGTGGTTGAGGCGGTCGGCTGCAGACCGGCTTCACACCGGTTCAAATCCGGTCCCCGGCTCTATTTCTGCAATCAAAGACAATTATACAAGTCCGCTTAAACAATAAAAACCGAAACACACTAGATCATAATGAGTGCTCTGTAACATTTTGGTTGGAAAGACATGAGGCTTGTTTACATTATTTTGATTGGGCTATGGTCAATTCCTATAGGCTTATTACTTTATGGGTGTGTTTTAATAAACTTGACACAGCTTGGTAGTGTTTCTTTAGGGAACTTCCTCACAAACATCGCTTTCTATGGATTCATCGTTATGACTATCATTACATTAGCTATTTGGTTTCTAATACTAAGAAAAGAGAATGACTAATACAGAGAAAAAGGAAAAGAGAAAGATGCTTCAGAAATTGGAAGAATATGTCCCAAAATAACCAAAAACTGTGAAGTCAAACATGGAAAGAAGAGAATTGTTTGAGCAGAGCGGTACCATTCTTGGAAGAAAAGATCTTTTAAAAAGATTAAAAACAAACCCTCCTTTGATTGATGGACTTATTGACAAGAAAAAGCAAATTGGTACAAACGGCATCGACCTTACAGTAAAAAAAATCGAAAAATTTGTATCTAAAGGAGCGCTCGATTTAACCAACAATGAAAGAGTGATTTCAAAAACACAGAAATTGGTTTTTAATAATGAAGGATGGATCCATGTTCTCAAAGGAGCTTACAAAATTGTTTTCAACGAAGTAATCAATATGCCATGTGACCTTGTGGCTTTCGCAAAACCAAGATCAAGTTTACTTCGAAGCGGTGCTTCGCTAGAAACTGCTATCTGGGATGCAGGATACAGAGGACGAAGCGAAGCATTACTGAATGTTCACAATCCTTTTGGACTAAAAATAAAAAGAAATGCGAGAATCACCCAGATCGTTTTTTTAAAACTATCTAATCCAAACAACAAAGCTTATAATGGTATATTTCAAGGGGAAAACCTTTCACAAATAGAAGAAAAAGAAGCATCTTAAATACCAATAAAATATTATTTCATCAGAAATGGTGGAAAAGTTGTCAGAGGAAATTTTTGGGCTTCTTTATGACGTAATTATAGTGATGGTGATAGTGACCTTGGCCTTAGCTTTTCTCTACATGATTTACAAAAAAGAACACGAATAATTAAAGATAATTTATATCCTAAGAATGCATCGTTCTTTCGGTAAGTTTTAGTATTCGTTGTTAAATCCCGAGGAGTAAAACATTCTTGAAATGATAAAATCCTCAAAAATAAAAATAACAACAATACAAAGAAGAGAGAGGTTCTCCCCTTTTGCTCTTCCAATTTTAGATAGAATCAACCCTTAAGACATATTGCGACCAGCTTCGCCTAAAGAAGAAATCATTCCAATAGTGAAGGAAAGGCTCTTCGCAGAAGATGTCAAACTATTGTACCTTTTCAACACAGATTGGCAAGACATTAGAAAGATTAGAAGTCTTTCTGAAAGAATTAAATGTCCGAAGTGTTCATCCTCACTTATTGCAATGACATACAGAAATGACGAAGAGCTTATTAAGATTGCCAAAAGGAGGAGAGTTGGACGAAAGTTATCAAAAGAGAAGGAGAAAAAGTGGCTAACAACATGGAGAAGTGCAAGTTTAATATAAACCTATGATCGCCAGCTATTATTGCCATGGCTGGAAGAGGTGTTGGACCCTATACTGCAACATGAATACTTATAAAACCCTTTAGAAATGATGATGAATTTATCTTAGAAATTCTTAGAGCTGAAAGAGAATACGCTAGAATCTATCTTTTCTGGGATAATTAAACTGAACGATTTTTTGAATATGATAAATCAAAAAAGGTTTAGATAGTTATTTTAGTTTTGTACCGCATTTGATACAGAACTTCGAAGTAGAATCATTTACATATCCACAGGTCTTACATTTACCAGGCGCAGAAGGAACTGCAGATGTTACTCCTTCCTTCGATACTGCAACTTGCGTTTTCTCATCTTTTGGCATCATAACTTCAGCTTCTACTGTTTTTTTTAAAAGAATAACATCACCAACTTGACCTATATCTTCACTTGCAATGTCAATTTTGGCTCCAGATCTTGTATTCACGTTAAACGCAATCTTTTTAGCTTCAATATCCACTGATATGTCACTTACACTTCCAACAATCATGCCTTCTACATCGATAACTTGTTTTCCAACCATATTCTCTCTTGAGACATAATTTGGCTTATCTTTCTCTTTTTTAGTAACTTTCTTGGACAAACTGAAATCCTCAATAAAAGTTATCTTCAATAGATTATATTTTAATCTTTCATTACAAGAGGCGTATAAACTAGTATGTTAACTCTCGCTGAAATTATTAATCGAATTCTATCTTCACGTCGTGAGCTTACACATGGAACTATCTATAAGATGATTAAAGAAAAAAAGCAGGCTTCTGATGGATTGTTGACAGATGAAGGAGCTGCATATATCGTTGCCTCTGAGTTAGCAGTTCGTATACAAGAAGGCGAGTTAAAAACAAAAGTTATGATTAAAGACTTGATCAATGGTGCAAACGATGTAACGATTACGGGTCGAGCGCTCTCTATTTCTCCCATAAAAACCTTTTCTCGTTCTGACGGAACAGATGGGAAGCTTGTGAAGATGATTGTAGCTGATAAGACTGGAGTCATAGGTGTTGCTTTATGGGATAAAAACGCCAACACTCTAGCTCAAAAAAGAATCTCTGAAAATCAGATAGTTAGAATATATCATGGATATGTTAGAGAGGGGTTAGGTAATGCTTTAGAGTTAAATGTGGGATCAAGAGGAACAATAAGTGTTTCTCCATTTGATATTGACCCTGACAATTTTCCCACGACAAAGGATTTCTTCCGTAAAATTAGTGAATTAGAAGGGAATGAGAAATATGTTAACGTGATTGGGGCTGTTTCTCAAATTTTTCCAGAGTCAAGATTTGAGAAGAGTGAAAATAGAAGAGGAAGATTACGACGTGTTGAAATTGTTGATGATTCTGGTAGGATTAGATTAGTTCTTTGGAATGAAAAAGTAGATTCTGTTAACAGTGTTAAGAGAGGTGATTGGGTACAAGTTATTGGAGCACAAGCTAGAAAAGGATTATATGAAGAAAAAGAACTTCATGCCGGGACAAATTGCCAAGTTAATATTCTATCAGAGGCACAATTTGAGATCGAAGAACCTCTATTAATTCTAACAAAGATTAGCGAGTTGAAATCAAACATATCAAATATTAATGTACTAGCAAGAGTTGTTCAAGTTGGTCAATTGAGAAAATTTAATCTCCAGTCTGGTGAGAATGGACAGATCAAGGACTTAACATTAATGGATGAAACCGGATTAATCAGACTCGCTGTGTGGAACGACCAAGTGGACTCCTTAGAACATGTATCTAAAAACGATGTAATACTTATTGAAGGCGCATACACCCGAGAGAGCATACAAGGCATTAACCTTAACATAGGAAAAAACGGCGCAATAATAAAAAACCCTAAAATGCCTGGAGTAAAAGAATTACAAACACTCAAGGAAAAAACGGTGCAAATAACACCAATTAATCGCCTAAAACTAGGATTAAGCAATATAACAGTTGAGGGGTCTATTATTGAACCCGTAGAAATTAAGGAAGTAACAACAAAGAAAGGCGAGAAATTAAACGTTGCGTTTACCAAGATACGTGACTCAACTGGAGAAATAAGAGTAACGCTTTGGAGAGCTTTAGCTAACGAAGTGCAAAATCTTAATGATAAGACATGGTTACGTGTAATAAATGCTTATGTAAAAACAAGCTTTAATGGCGGCTTAGAGATTTCTTCTAATTCCTCTTCTCGAATCGAATTGTTATCTAAACCAATCAAAGAATCAAATAGACAATTAAACTTAAGATTATAATTTAACTTCTTTTTCTACGTCTTTTATTGATGCCTCGATTATTTCCAACCCAGTATCGATAAGGTCCCGTGTAATTATTAAAGGAGGGACAATTCGAATAGTAGAAACGCCACATGTAAGTGCAGTTACCCCTCTTCTCCAACTTCTAAGTATTATCTCTCTAGCTTCTTTTTTTCCAGGTTCTTTAGTATCCAAATCTTTGACTATTTCTAGCCCTATCATGAGACCTTTACCTCTAACATCACCAATAATCGAATATTTGTCTTGCATCTCCTTCAGGCGTTTAATTATATAGTCGCCCTGCTTCAGCGCGTTCTCAAGAAGATTCTCTGTTTTTATTATCTCGATTACAGCTAAAGCTGTTGCACACGCAACTGGATTTCCACCAAAAGTGTTTGCGTGAGAACCTGCCTCCCAGTCCATAAGTTTCTCGTTGGCAACAGTCACACTTAATGGAAGCCCTGACGCTATAGCTTTAGCTATACAAAGTATGTCTGGTTTTACTCCCCAGTGTTCAATAGCAAACCAGTGTCCCGTTCTCCCAATTCCTGCTTGAATTTCATCATCTATTAGAAGTATATCATACTTGTCTGCAAGCTTCTTCAAGCGTTTAAAATATTCTTGGGGAGGGACAACATAGCCTCCTTCGCCCAGAATCGGCTCGAATATTATAGCCGCTGTTTCTTCTGGAGGAACATATTTTTGAAGAACAAACTCATCAATAAAATCAATACAATAATAATTGCATTCTGGATATGTTTGTTTAAATGGACATCTGTAACAATAAGGATATGGTACATGCGTGACTCCAGGTAAAAGTGGAAAAAAGTATCTTTGTTGAACTGGTTTACTTGCCGTAAAACTTAGAGCACCAAGAGTTCTTCCATGAAAAGCTCCAATGAAAGCAAGAAATCGATGTTTTCTTGTGTGCCATTTAGCTAGTTTAATTGCTGTTTCAACAGATTCTGTTCCACTATTCGCATAAAAAACTTTTTTTAAGAACCCACCAGGTGTTAACTTGTTCATTTGTTTTGCAAGCTCTAACAACACATCGTAGTAAAAGTCTGTAGAGTAATGAATTAGCCTTTCTGATTGTGTTTTAATAGCTTCGATGATTCTAGGGTGGCAGTGCCCGACATTCATAACTGCCAAGCCAGAGTTGAAATCTATATATTCATTATCATCAACGTCCTTTACGATGCATCCACTTGCTGATTTTACTACTAGAGGGTATCCCTTTACATACGAAGCGGAAATTAATTTCTCGTCTTCCCGTAGAAATTCTCTGGCCTTTGGCCCGGGAGGTGAAACAACTATTTTTGGAAACTTACTCATGATTAATCCTCATATTCGTAGCGTTTATATTGACATAAACATTTTATAAAAAATCTATTTTCCAAAGTTGTTGGGAAAGCTTTGAAGGATTTTCGAAGGATGTTTGTTACTTATCTTCTATTTTGGCTTTGATATTACTATTTCGAGAGTTGAAACATTAGCGGTTTGACCTTCATACCTTTTCAATTCTTCAGTCCCTATGTTAATTTTTTTTATCTCCAAATCCTTTATGAAAGAACGCCGTAAAACTTCAACTACATCAACAGCGAGGCTCGTAGCACGTCCTCTTGCCTTTAAGATTACGTTATTCGATCCTGCGTTAAAGTAGGTCATGCATGCTACAACATAATTCATAACTGGCTTTGTTCCAATTAAGACAGTGTTTTCTTGAGATTTTTCAGTCATATTTTGACCTCATAAGATCTTTTATATTTTTAGTAATTTTTGAGATTAAATTCCTAGAATTTTGTAACTTTTATCATTTTGGTTTCTTTTAACTCTTCTCATTTAATCAAAATAAGTATGTTTCATAGTGTTAGAGCAGTAATTAGAATAAAAAGAAGAGTAATATAATTGCTAAAATGGCAGATGGAAAAATTATCAGTGCATACACCTTTGCTCTGTTGAAGGCAGAGTCAACCAGTAGGCTAAGTTTGATTAGATTGTCTTTTCCTAACGTTTTTACTTCAGTTATCTCTCCTACTTTATATGCCACTTTAGATCTATGCAGATTCTGCAATGCCTCAGATACTGTTTCTTTTACTTTGAGAACAATTTCTTTATGATCAATAACTTCGCCTATGGCGTTGTATCCTTTCTTAACTAGCTCGATTGCATTTACAGCATGACAGTCAGTTGTTAAGACCTCCCCGTCGTCTATATTTAAATTCCTAAGTCCATCCAAAATCTTTTCTCGAAGGCCACTTACTACATTATTTCCATCAATAACTATGTATGCAACTTTTTGTTCTTCAACTTGAAAAACAAAAGCAGCTATACCACCAAATCCTAATCCTTGCTCCAAACCCCATTTAGATGGCACTACTCTTGAAGCCCCTGTTTTAAAAACAGATCTTTTTCCTTTCAAAGCTGAATTTATCGCTGATTCAGCCGCTTTTTGAATTTCACATAATTCAATATCAGTTAATACGGGTATTTTGTGCCCTGGTTCAATACTATTGTGCGCATCTATCACTGCGATGTGCTTAGCTCCTAAATTTACTCCTTTGTAAGCGATATTCATTCCGATCTCGAAGGGAACATCCTCCATATTCTTGGGTGCACAGGTTACGGTAACTAGACCAACATCTCCAAAGAATTGACAAGTTGCTTTTGCAGAACCACTCTTTCCACGAAATAGTCTCGTTGCTTTAGAATCAAAGTCTTCAAAAGTGGCTAAGTCGTTTATTCCTTGAAGTACTTTATCACATTGTTTTTGCGAAGTTAAATTAAAATCGTGACCTGATGTGCCATGAGGTACAACTACTACAGAGCCTAGTTTTTTCTCCAATGTTTTTTGAATACGAAACGGTAAATTACTGCTTCCTATGTTTTTAAATGGTCCAGGATGAAAAAGAGGAATAACCATAACAGCTTTTGACAAGCCTTTTTTTCCAAAAGCTAGCATAGTTACAGGAATTATAGTTTCGATGCCAAGTTTTTCGAAATGCGACTCTATAAATGAAGTTGTCCCTTCAGTCCAATTGGCTATGAAACTTTTTAAGAGTGTTATTGCACCGATTCCTACCGGTTTTTTTCCATGTCTATCAA
>JAGMEO010000020.1 GCA_023128135.1 Candidatus Bathyarchaeota archaeon
ATGACAACAGCATTTCTTTTAGAAATGGCTTTCCCGACAGCTTTCCCTACATCTTGACTAACTTCCAAGTCCTGCATCATCATACATATAGGTACAAAATTTACATTTTCACCATAAACGTATTGAAGAAATGGAAGTTGAACTTCGATAGAGTGTTCATACAAGTTTGCAACATCATCAATGTCTATGTAGTTAGAAGAAGCTTGAATCTCTGTAGCCGCTTCTGTGTCTATAAATACGTCTCCGAACGGTGTTTGCCATATTCCCTCCAACATAATTGAAACACCACTTCCAAAACCAGTATGGTTTGGTCCGATAATGATGAAAAGCTCTGGTTTTCCATCCAACGCAAGTTCGAAATACGCCTTAGCTGCAGTTGATCCTGAATAAATATATCCTGCATGTGGGCTAACAAGAGAGACTATATTCCTTGGACCTTGTAACTGAACGGTTGGAAGGTGGCCTGGTCCAAATTTGTGAAGAAAGCATTGTTCAATTTGTTTTTTTAAAGCATCAAACCGGGCTTCATAGAAGGCACCAGCTTGACTGGGAGGTCTAACCGTCACCATATTCCATTCACTCTTCATCAGACGATGTTGCGGTTACTTCAAGAGGTTTTGTTTCAAAATCATCAATAGAAACTGTTAAATCGCCATCCTGCTGAATCTCGCTTTTCTCCCTTGACACTTGGCGAGCTAGAAGCCAATAGACTGTTGCCAAAGACCTCCTACCCTTATTGTTTACTGGTATAATAAGATCGATGTTCGCTAAGCTGTTATCTGTGTCAATAAGGGCAATAATAGGTATACCCATCGAAGAGGCTTCTTTAATAGCCTGTCGGTCAGCATTGGGATCTGTAACTATAACTAAATGAGGATCAATATGTCCAGAATATAATGGATTTGAAATAAGACCAGGTGGAAAGCGACCAATAACAGGAACTGTACTTGTTACCTCACAGAACTTTTGAACTGGAATTCTACCATATATTCGAGCTGAGACTACTACCACTTTTTCAGGATCAATTTGGGAAATGAATTTTGCGGCGGTTCTAATCCTCTCATCTGTCTGTTTAATGTCTAGAACAAAGAGTCCATCGGGTCTAATACGGTAGATAAATGGTTCTAGATCTTTTGTCTTGATTCGTGTTCCTATATGCATTCCGGCAGATAGAATAGTCTCTATTGGTAGAAGAAGTTCAGCTTCTTCTGCCTTGAACTCCTCATCACTTATCTCTGAGTTCTCTATCTTTAAAGTCTTATCTTTCTCAGTCATTTTTTCCCATCCATACATTACCTTGTAAATTAACCATCTTCAGATGATTTTAATCTAGTCGTTTTATATTTTAAAACCTCATCAATTATTTCAGTATTGGAAATCAACATTCGACGACAGCAATATCTAGTCACACCAAGATCATCTAGAACTTTACCTGTGTCTTCGCCTTTCTTCACTCTTTTATTAAACTCGTCCCATTTATCACCTATAACACTTCCACATGTAAAACATCTTACGGGAACCATCAAATCAATAACCCTCTTAACGATATGATTTCTGCTTCTTTCTTCTAGCGCCAGGTCCACCAGGCTTCTTTGGTTCTTTCCTCCGAGGATCTCCTACAAGCATAGTTCGGTCATAAGCCAGTAGTGCTTTCTTAATTTGTGAAGCTCTAGGCCACTCAGCTAGAGCTCTCGCAATTGCTATCCTAGCTGCCTCTGCTTGTCCCATGAAACCGCCGCCTTTTACTTTAACGTTTATGTCTAGATTTTTCCAAAAGTCCTCTACGACTATAAGAGGTTCTAAAATCTTCTCTCGAGCTATTACAGGCATGTATATTTCTAAAGGTGTTTTATTTATTCTAACCCGACCCTTTCCAGGTTTAACCGTTGCTCTCGCAATAGCTGTTTTTCTCTTTCCACTCGTTACCAGGACTCGTTTCTTGCTTGACAACTCAATCAACCCATGATTTTTGCGTATTCTTTCATTGTTATAAAAGATCTTTTTAGATTAATGGGTTTTGCGTCAGTTGGAATTTGAAATTCAAATTTTTTGAGGTCCCCCGGCACTCCTACATGAACTCTTAATCTCTTGTAAGCTGTTTTACCCCTTGGCTTCTTCCATGGAAGCATGCCTCTCACAGTTCTTCTGACAATGTTTTCAGATCTTCTAGGACGTTTAGGGTTTTTACTTTGGGAGGCCAATGTTCTGACTTTTAAACGAGCTTCAGTTTCTGCTACAGCAGCTTTTTTACTTTTAGTAATAATAATTTTCTCAGCGTTTACTACATGAACCCAGTTACCATTCAAAAGTAGCTTCGCTACTATACTAGCTAACCTACCAAGAACAAGGCCATTTCCATCCATTATTATATTATCTCTTTTTGACAAAGGTTCACCCGATAATCTTGATTTCTTTTCCTTTAGGGAATTTATCAATAAACTCATTAATCGTGTAGCACTGTCCTTTTGCTTTTAAGATTTTATCTCTCGCCTTTTGAGTGAAACTAAAAGCTGCAACGTGGACAGAGTGATCTAAGAAACCAGCTGACAAAATTTTGCCAGGAACTATAGCTTTATCTCCGGATTTTGTATACCTATTAATTCTGCTAATGTTCACCGCTACCTTCCTGTGTTTAGGTTTTTTTAAAAAATCGGCAACATCATCCCAAACAGCTGCACCAGTTTCATTTGCCTTTTTTTTGAGCGATCTAATTGTATGAAAGAGCTCTGGATTCGTTGTTTCAAACTTCATTTGTATCACTTTTTCTTCTTTGTTTTTACTTTCTTTGTTTTTTTCTTCACCTTAGCTATTTTCAACTGATTAATTTGTTCAGCAAAGTCCTTAGACTTTTTCCTCAAGATCTTTGTAGCTTCAATTACAATCTGTTCAGGTGGTAAAGCACCTGTTGATTCAACATTGAAAATAAATGCGTTTTTAACATTCTTGATCTTGATAGCTGAAGGCGTTTTAGGACAGATAACTTCACAGTCATCACAAAGAGTACACTTTTCCTCAGCAACCACTTCTAACCTTTTATCTTTGATGTCAAGTACACCTTTTGGACAGATCTCAACGCACTGGCCACACGCATCACATTTTCTACGGTTAACGATGATTTCAGGAACATGTTTGTATGAAGAAACAGAGACAGGTTGCCATTTGGCATGTTTTGAGCCATGACCAAGTCGAGCATAAGCCTCTAATTTGATTTTTTGACTAGGTGCTAGTTTCACTATAGGAATTTTATCATTTATTGGCGTTACATCTGGATTGTCTGATCTCAATTCTCTTGAATACACTGTTCGAATTGAATCTGAAGCCTCAGCATTGAGCGTTAAAGAGACGCTGCATTTATTACAACCAAGCTCGCTCTGACATTTACATTCTTCAGGGAGAATGAAAGTATCTAAATCTGTCTTTAAAGGAACAAGACCCAATCTATGAGCCAAAACCTCATCGTACATAACTGATGAGTTCTCAATAATAACCACCTCATCTATCGCCATAGTTGGAACCTCATTAATTATTGTACGCCTCAATGCATTTGCTACTGGAGTAGATATTCCATTAACTTGGAAGTGAAGTTTTTTATCATCCTTATGTAGAATCTTGACTTCCATAATAGAGCCAGCTTTTCAGCGCAAATTAATACAATAATATAGTCTTTGAGATGTTCTTGTGAACAAAGTCAGCTTGTTATATAACTTTTTCTAACAAGAAATCAACTTTAGGAATACTTCAATTAAAAGAGAAAATATACTGGATATCTTAATATTACATGATAATACTAATACCAGTTAAATGTTAAAAAAGAAGGTAGCCTAACCCTAAAATTAAGCTTAGCATCCATCTTTGGCGCTCTCACAACAATTTCCACGGTAATTATCCAAATTCCTATTCCAGCTACAGGTGGTTACATTAATGTTGGTGACGTAATAATTTTTACAAGTGCTATACTCTTTGGACCAATGGTTGGAGCTTTAGCTGGTGGTATTGGTTCAGCTGTTGCTGATGTCCTTTTTGGCTATCCAGCTTTTGCGCCATATACATTTGTAATTAAAGGGTTAGAAGGTTTTGTTGCCGGATACATTAGTAGAGATGGGAATGGTTTTAGGGATGTTCTTGCCTTGGGTTATAGCAAGTTTTGTTATGGTTGTAGGTTACTTTATTGCTGAAGCTTATGTTATGGGTATTGGCCCAGTTTTTGCAGCAACTGAAGTTTCTGGTAACATTTTCCTAGTTTTTGGAGGAATATTCAGTATATTTTTATCTAGATTATTAAGGAAGAGGTTTAACTTACTTATTTTATAGTTTTTTCTTCAAAGCTTTCCATAATTCATCTGATTTAGGTAAATGTAAGGGTTGAACTACCCCATCCTTCCTCACTATCTTTCTCATCTTTTTATTTTCTGAAAACTCGCCAATGATAGAAGCCTTAATACCAATTTTTCTAATCTTAGAAACGACATCCTCAGCTTTTTCGGGTTTTATAGCAATAATTAATGCGCCAGAACTAATTAGTTTCAGCGGATCGATTTTAAAGAAACGACAAATTTTCTTTGTCTCTTGTGAAATGTAAATTTGATTTTCGTAGACTTCAAATCCTGTTCCTGATGCTTCAGCCATTTCGTTAAGGCCACCAGCTATCCCTCCTTCAGTTGGATCATGCATAGCTAAAACACCGCCTTGTTTAATTGCCAACATTGCTTCTCGAACGATACTAATCATGTTAAAGTAGCTCTCTGCCTTAGCCACCAATTCTTTGCCAAACTTTTTTACAAGAGTTTCTCGTCTGTCTGCCGCTAAAATTGCTGTTCCTTCAATGCCAGCACCTTTGGTGAGAATGATTTTACTTCCTGGTTTAACCCCAGCACAAGTTACAAACCGATCTTCTTTAGTAAATCCTGCGCAGAAACCAATCACTAAAGGATGAGATATGCCTGGTGTAACCTCTGTGTGACCGCCAATTATAGCCACTTCTAGGTTTTTCGCAGCATCGTCCATTTGGACACAGATTTCTCTAAGAAGAGCGTTTTCAGATCCCTCAGGAAGCATTATGCAAGGTAAGAACCACCTTGGTTTAATACCTCTCGTTGCTACGTCATTCGCTGAAACATTTACTGAGAGCCATCCAATTCGTTCTTCAGCGCCACTTATCGGGTCACATGAGATTGCAAGTACATGATCTCCAAGTTTTACAATAGCAGCATCTTCACCATATGAAGGCCCAAGTAGAACGTCACTATTTTTAGTACCTAAATACTTCAACACTATTTCCTTTAGAATTTCTGGAACAACCTTACCAGATGGAAAACTCATATTAACACCAGCTTTACCTTCGGTTAAGTATTCTATGATAAAAATAATAGCTATGGATAGCTTAAAAGGAAATATTTGCTTTCAGAATTAAATTGTGTAAGTCAAGAATTATTCTTCTTCACCACCAATTTGGATGTTGACGTTTTTTAGATTATTCATGTACGAAGTAATTTTCTGTAAGATTGAATATAATATTAAAGAAAAAATTGAATGGTGGGCCGGCCCGGACTTGAACCGGGGATCTTCCGCGTGTCGGGCGGATATTAGGCAAAAATCTGTATCCTAACCAAACTAGACCACCGGCCCACATCTGAAATGCCTTAGGAAATGTCTAATATTTTAGACTTACTACAAGAAATTTTTCCTTAAAAGTAATTGGTGGACCGACCGGGATTTGAACCCGGGACCTTCGCGATGCCAACGCGACACTCCTTGGCCTTTAAAGTATACCAAGCTGAGCTACCGGCCCACATCAATAATTGAGATAATGCTTCTCAGACAAAAAAATATTATTTTAAGAACGTCGAGTCTTTCTTGTGACGGTTTTAGTCTGCCATGCGTATTGACGTATTTTCTTTGACTCTCCGAATCCACAAGCTGAACATCGTTTCTTTCTTATGTGATACGACCTCCGACCACACCGTCTACATTTTATGACACGGGTCTTATGCCGCTTTCCAAATGAAGGGGTGCCTTTACCCACGGATGCTTCACCTTGGAGAAGGCGATACTATTATTACGTTGTCTCCACGAACTATCATGGTTCCTATTTTCTCAATGTTCTCATTATCAGAGGCATCTTCAGCGTCTTCCAAGACGAGGTTCATGTGTTGGTCAAATCCTTTTAGTTTACCTCTAATGCTTCTTCCGCCTCGCAGTCTTACCAAGACAAGCTTTTCCAGACTATCCTCTAGAATTTTACTAGCCATTTCTGTCATTGTTCTGTATCATCGCCTTAAATTTTAATTCTTTAAGGTTTTAAGATAGTGATTTAAAGGTATCGTAAAAATGTATTCTCCTGTGAATCTCATGAGGTTGAAAAAGAGACATCGCCTAAATAATAAGACGTTACGGAAAATACTTAGATGGTTATCAGAAACCCTTAATGTAGATTCTACTAACCTTAAAATAGATAACGCAGAGATAGCTGATCATGAGTCGGGTATAAAGATCTTAATTGTTGATGATAACATCGTTTTTGTTGTTGATGCAGACAATATTTTCCCAACATTGTACTTTGAACCATTGATTGAGCTTTTGCCATCATTAATTGTTGATATGGGTGCTGTTCCATACATATGTAATGGTGCAGATGTTATGGCACCAGGAGTTGTTCGTATAGAAGGCACTTTTGGAAAAGATTCAATTGTGGTGGTAAGAGATGAAAAACATGGTAAACCGATAGCTATTGCAAGGTCTTTGTCAGGTGCGTCGCAGATGAAACAAACTAGACGTGGAAAGGTAGCAGAGACACTTCACTACGTTGGTGATGAAATCTGGAATTTAGCGAAACACATATGATTGACTGGGATAAAGAACATCAAGAGACTTGTTTGAACAAACTATCTGAGTCTTATAGTTTCTAGGTTTATTGGAGCATTAGTTTCTATTTTATAGATTCTGTGCAACACCTTTGCAATACTGATGCATCTTGACTTTTCGCCATGACCAACTATAATGCGTTCTGGTTTAGATGAAAGTCTTCTTACATACCGTATAATCTGATTTCTATCCGAGTGCCCAGAAAATCCTTCAACGGCTCCTGCTTTCATGGCAATTTTTACAACAGACATTTTGCCTTTATTATTTATTAGAGGTACTTCTGAAAGCCCCCGTTTTATCCTTGAACCTAAGGTTCCTTCAATCTGATAGCTCACAAATATTAGTGTGTTTCTTTTATCTGAAGACAGGGCTTTGAAATATTCTATAGATGGCCCACCTTCCATCATTCCTGAGGTAGCCATGATTATACTGGGTTCACCTTCAACGATGTCATTTCTTGCACTTGGATCCTCAACATTTACAAAGTATTCTGATTCAAATGGGTTTACTCCTTTGTGAAGAATCTTATCTCGCATGTTCCTTTCAAGGTATTCTGGATAAGCAGTGTGAATGGCTGTTGCCTCTTGAATCATTCCTTCAAGGTATATTGGTGCTTCTTGGAGAAGGCCACTTTTCATGTAGCTATCTAAAACCACCATTACCTCTTGAGATCTACCAACAGCAGGCACCGGAATCAACACTTTTCCACCTTTATCCAGAGTTTCATTTATCAAAGACACAAGGTTCTGTTCAACACTTCTTCTTTGAGGCATAATATTTTCTGGACCGCCATAGGTAGCCTCTGTAATTAAAGTTTCAATTCTTGGAAAAACCGTTGAAGCTGGTTCAAGAAGCATTGTGCGCCCATACTTAAAGTCGCCGGTGTGAATTATGTTATGCAACCCTTGTCCTATATGTAGGTGTGTTATTGTAGAACCTAGAATATGACCTGCGTTGTGGAGAGTTAATCTCGCATCAGGAGCAATGTCTGTAACTTCACCATATTTTAAGGGAATAAGGTGAAGAGTTGTCTCCCTAACAGCTTTCTGATCATAGGGAGGTGTTATACCCTCTTTTGTGAGAACATCAAGATAGTCAAGTTGGAGAAGAGTCATAAGACTTGCTGTTGGCTCAGAGCAGTAAACCGGGCCATTATACCCATACTTATATAGAAACGGAAGCAAGCCACAGTGATCTAGATGTGCGTGAGAAATTATAACAGCATCCAAAATATATGGATCAAATTCTTGGATATTAAAGTACGGAAAGGCTTTAGCTGGATTATGCGATCCAGGATTAATTCCGCAGTCAATTAGGATTTTACTTTCATCTGTATCAATAAGTAACGCTGATCTACCGACCTCTTGAAATCCGCCTAAAGTCGT
>JAGMEO010000021.1 GCA_023128135.1 Candidatus Bathyarchaeota archaeon
GGTTATTAAGAAGCCTTCAACCAGGAGATGTGGTCAAATTTAATAGTTCTCGGGGTGTTTTAGTTGTGGTTGCAGAACCAAGTGTTCATAATAGTAGTATGGGAAGCCTTGGTGTACAATGGGTCAACTATTATCCTTTGCGTTTTGGAGGAGGAGCTTTCCTAGGCTATCATACTAGACTTTTCTTCGACTGGATCTTGCTTGTACTTATTAACGTCTCCATATTCAATATGTTACCACTTTACCCTTTGGACGGTGACGCCTATGTTTGGGCGATTGTTGAGAAACATTCAAAGAAAGCAGCAAAAACGATGCGAATCCTTTTGAGTCTAGCTTCTTTGATGTTATTGGCTTCAAACGTGGGATTAACCTTCATGAGATATGGTTTCACCCCGATCTAGGCGGTATATGACCCTGATTAAATGTTCAACTTGTGATGATGTAGCTGTCTTCTTCCGAAGATATTCCGGTGAAAAACTCTGTGGACGATGCTTCGTAAAATCCACTGAGGAAAGAGTACAAAAAACAGTTTCAAAGTACAATATGTTCACTCCTTCAGACACAATCGCAGTTGCAGTGTCAGGTGGAAAAGACAGTGTTTCACTCCTTCATATACTACATAAAATCGAAGCAAGGTTTCCAAAGTCAAAACTTATAGCAATCACTGTAGATGAGGGAATTGCTGGATACAAAGATGAAGCAATTGACATTACTTCAGATACATGTAAACTTCTAAACCTTAGGCACATTATTACATCGTTTAAAAAGTTTTATGGCTATGGTATGGATGAGATAGTTGAAGTTGCAGAGAAAAAGCATGGTCTCACAGCTTGTACGTATTGTGGTGTGTTACGGAGAAAGATCTTGAATGTTACAGCGAGAAATGCGGGAGCAGATAAGCTAGCAACAGCGCACACTTTAGATGACGAGATACAGACTATGTTCTTAAATGTGCTTCGAGGAGACGTGACACGTATCTTTAGGACAGAATCAACTTTTATGGGTAAAAAGCTCATTAAGCGAGTTAAGCCGTTTTGTGGAGTCCCTGAGAAAGAAGTAGCTTTCTATGCTTTCCTTAAGGATATTAGATTTCAAGTGGCGGCTTGTCCTTATGCTGGGTCTTCAAGTAGAAACGAAGTTAGAGCCTTCATAAATAAACTGGAAATAATGCATCCTGGTACTAAATTCACTGTTTACAAGTCTTTCCAGAGAATTCAGAATTCAATCGAAAAGTTCACTGAAAAAGTCGATTTTCAAGAATGTGATATCTGTGGTGAGCCAGCGGCTGGAGAAACATGTAAAGCTTGCCAGATATTGATGGAGCTTGACTTACTGAATAATAATTAAGTGGCGGCGGATCATCGAGGATCGACATCCGGTTTTCATTGCGCTGCTCGATCCCTGTGCTCATACCCGCAACCCCTTGAGCGTTAAACGTTCGAGGTTAGGTTGCTCTCTCCCGAGCCTAGCCAAGTTCACCCAACGAATGCGGATACGATATTCCTACGAAGGCCGTACCTAAACCGTCAACCCCAAGGGACGAGTACTCAACGCCAGATGGATTGAGAGACACGATGAGCCTAGAAGCCTCACCTCGTCTTCGGTCCACCATGGAGGGGATTTGTGGTCAGGGAACCCCTAGTTCCCACCTAGATCCGTCGCCAATATTTTTAGAAAGAAATGCAAACTATAAAGGTAGCGCAACCTACAAAATGTATTTATCAGGTAGAGAGTAAGTTGCTGAATTAGTGCCGGGGTATCCTAGTCAAGACCTTAAGTGTCTCTAGAATGGTAGGGAGCAGGCCTGCTAAGTCTGTGACCCTTTTGGGTCTCGCGGGTTCAAATCCCGCCCCCGGCGCCATATCAAAAATAGATTTTGAATTGTGTTAGGCGTCACATTGGAAATTTCTTTAATTTTTGAGGATGTAAAAATCAAATTTAGTGCGGGGGGTGGGATTCGAACCCACGAAGGCCTACGCCAATAGGGCCTGAGCCTATCCCCTTAGACCACTCGGGTACCCCCGCATAAGCAAGGAAAACTCCTCAATTTTGCTAAGAATTCTTCTCTATTCATTACAATAATCCTTATTTAATTCGCGTTTCCTTTAATTTTAACCAACCTTAGCTATGAGGGTTTTATATGGTATCTAAGAAACGTCTTGCTGAATACGAGGACAGAATAAAACAGGCAACTGCTATCCTATCTGTGATCAGCGAGGATCGCACGACACCAAGAAATATTCGAAGAGCTGCAAAGGAAGCTTTAGGTATGTTGAATTCTACAGTTCTAACTCTCGCTGTAAGAGCAGCAAACGCCATTAGTGTACTCGATGATATCAGTCAAGATCCGAATATGCCACCTTATACTAGAACCAGAGTATGGAACATAGTCTCTATACTAGAAGTTGTTAAAGGTTGAAAAACCTACATTTCTTTTAAATGCCTTATCCTCTCTGATGCCTCAAGCAATTTAACTAAGTTGTTTAGAAGAACTGTGATTTTCTCCTGATCCTTTTCATTCCCGATCATTGAATTTAACTCATCCAGTTTATTAAAAATCGTTTGGTTCAAAGAGTTGACAACACTGTTTTGAGCAGTTTTTGTAACTTCGTTTACTCCCCTCACTACATGCTTCTGACAAGCAGAACAATACATCTTCCCGTCACTTAACCTAAAAAGGGGCGTATTGCAATTAGGACACTGAACGTCTAAAAGTATAGCACCCTGTCTAAGGAGATCAGCCATTCGTTTCAACGTCTCGTTTCCAGTCATACTTTATTCCTCAAAATAGATTTTTGCAAACACGATAATAATATTGTTATTTGACGCTAAATCACTTAATTATCGTACAGTTTTCAGGACATATTCGGTCTAAAAGGTGTAGCTAAAACCTTCTTAGCCTGTTTCTTTATCTTTTTTCCTATACCTTTTACACTATCCCAGTTTTCAAGATTCAAGAAGGCATTTAATGGAGATCCAAACCTACTGAGTAGTGCTTTCGCCTTTTCTCGTCCAATCAAGGGTACTCCACACATGATGTAAAGTTGTGCCTCCTCGAGAGTTGTTACTTTTTTTAACGGTCGTACAGTTGTTCTTCTCTTATCAATTAGTTGTTCTTGTTTTGCCGCTGTATAAATGAATTCAACGGTCTCATTCCAATTACTTGTTGAAACAACTGATATACCTTCTTTTGCTAAGAAAAATATTGCACCCCAAACTGCTCTGGGCCGAATGTTTCTAGCTTTAAAAATGTTTTGTAGTTTACCTTCAAGGAGTAATAATGGATGTTCATATGCTTCTTTAAGGAATTTAAACTGCTGGAAAAGTCTACCATGTGTCAATGTTTGTATAAAGTCTGAAGCCGTCTTTCTTTCTATTGCACATATGCTAGATACAACATAATCTCCTCTCTTCAAAGAAAGAATTTTTACGTTAGCTCCAGCTTTCTTTAAACCGTTAACAATTTTCTTTGCAGTCACTGCTTCATTGCTATCAACGACTACTACAGGCTTCTCGGTAGGAGGAAGATCTTTGAGGAACGGTAAAAGAGTTTCTTTATTTAACATAAGTGTCGAACTCAAAATAATTCTATACAATGATAAAATAAATTTGGTATACTAAAAGTTAGGTGAATCAAAGTAGGCTAAGCTTTATCAATTTATAAAGAGAAACCCTAACTGTTTAGGAGATAAGATCTTGAGAGGCTTCCTTATTTGTATAGAAGGCATCAATGGTTCCGGTGAAGGCACAAACGCTGACCTCCTTTTTAATAAATTAAGACTGGAAAATTACGATGTTGCATCAATTGCATTCCCTGACTATAATACGCCGATTGGAATGGAAATTAAAAAATTTCTCAAAGGAAAACGTAACTTTCGATCTGAAATCCGTCAATTTCTCTACGCTGCTAACCGTTGGGAACGTAAAGGAGATCTTGAGGATTGGCTGAAAGAAGGAAAGATAATTGTAGCAAACCGTTTCACTCCGAGCGGTCTAGCTTACGGTCTTGCGAACGAACTAGATTTAGAGTGGATGTTGAGTCTAGAGAACGGTCTACCAGAAGCTGATTTAGTTATAGTTATAGACATCTCAGTGGAAACCCATTTTAAGAGAACTGTTAAAAAAGACGTATATGAAAATGACAAGGATTTTCTAGAAAAAGTAAGATCTGCTTACCTCAAACTCGCAAAAAAGTATGGATGGCACATCATAGATGGGGAACGTACAGTTGATAAAGTATCACAAGATGTCTGGCGAGTTGTCCTGGAAAATTTAGCTTTAAAATAACTCAAATTTGCTTTCAACCGTACTTTAAGAATAAATTCTTAAGGTATTTTGCCACGTTCGAAGAATTCTCTCTGATCTTTAATTGTTGCATCAATAACAATCTTCGCTGGAGGTAATACTATGTTGTCTGATCTTATTCCACTCTTATCAAGGGTCGATCCTTTAATATTCTTCAGTACAAAGAAGTCTTCTACTGGATGGGCTCGCTCTAGAATAGCTTTCTCTACCATTAAAAGATTGTTGACATCTATATCCTCATCGACAATTACAACACGTTTAAGACTGTAATGAGCTGCAATTGCAGCTAGGGCGGTGAGGTATGGCTCCTGTTGGTGTCTCTTCTTAATAGAAATAACAACGTCTAGCCAGTTAGAACCTGCTTGTGTTAAAGACAGTTCCTTCACAGCGCTCACGTTTTTGACTTTATCGTAAATTTGTGCTTCCTTTGGCGTTCCCATTAGAAGCTGATGTTCCAATCCACCCGATAAGAGTGCTTGGTATAAAGCATCTTCTTGTCGAGTAAGCATTTCAACTTCAAAGATAGGTTGCTCGCGCACAACGTCATAGCTTCCTGTAATATCAACAAACGGGCCCTCTTTCTCTTTTTCAAGAAGTAAGTGTCCTTCAAGCACAATTTCTGCGCGGCGTGGAACCTCAATGTTTATTGTTTTACATTTAACCAACTCTAGCGGATTTTTCATTAAACCTCCTGCCAAAGTTAGCTCGCTGATATCCCCGTAAGACATTGCTGCAGCAAGAAGTAGCTCTAAGGGAGCACCAATGATTACTGCTGCTTCAAGTGGTTTTTTGATGCTTTTTGACTTTTGATAGAATGCATGTAAATTTCTCCCTTCAACCAACCGAGCTGCAAGTCTCTTTTTTCCAGTCAATAACATTCGGTGATAAGAGGCGTTCGCACGATGTGTTTCAGGATCTTTAGCTATTATAATACTACTCGTAATATATGGTCCCCGATCATGTTCGTAATGTGTTAAAATTGGTAGTTCTCTATTAAGATCAACATTTTCATTCTCAACTTCTTGAGAAGGACCATTATTGAATACTTTTGGTTCAATAGGAAACTGTGATGCATGAATAAACTGATGGATAAGTTGATTTGGTTCGATATCTAAACCTTTAGCTATAAACTCTTTACTGCAACAAAGGTTTCCAACAACATTCATTTCGAATCCTTTAACACTAGCAAAAACTGCTTTCTTACCATTATACTTCTTAAGTACTGAAGAAACCTCATATTTTGTGGACAGCGGTTTAGATAGCCTCTTAAGAAACCCCGCATCTTCTAAAATCCTTATATAACCTCTAAGATCTTTAAGAACCAACTCTATTTCTCCAACCTTCACTATTATTATTTTACTAACTTATCTTTTAAAGGAACGTGAAGCGATGAGATATAAAGGAAAAATCATCCAAGAATGGGATGGCGAAGTTATAGGCGAGGTTCTGATTACAAAATCAAAAATATCCTTTCTTGGCGACATTGATCAGAATACTGCAAAAGTAGTTGGACCTGACCTAGACATAAAAGGAATGTGTATTTCAAATAAAATTCTAATTTTCTCTGAAGGAAGGGGAAGCACGGTGGGCTCCAATGTTCTCTTCGGTTTATCGAAAAAAGGTTTAGCTCCAAAGCTGTTAGCCACATGCAGAGTTGAACCTATTACAGTTTCAGGAGCCATATTTGGGAACATACCCATGATCTCAGGCTTAGAAGAGCAAATATTCACTTCGTTAAAAAGCGGAGATGCTGTGAAGGCCTACATTCAAGGCAAAGAAGCATACTTGGAAAAAGAGGAGTGATGCCTGATGTATCTGACGAGGGAAGAAGAGCGAATTTTAAAGGGCGAAGTGGGTTCTGCGCTCGCTAAAGCCATGAAATTATTGGTAACCTTAGGTGAGATAGAAGAAGCTGAACGTTTTGTACAAATAAAAAGATCACAGATAGCGGGTGTATCATATAAGACAGTTGGTGAACCAACACTTGATCTAATCGAAAGCCTTGTAGCTGAAAAAGCGGTCGTTAAAACAAATGCGACATTAAATCCTGCTGGGATGGATCTTAAAAGGTGGAGAGATATGGGAATATCCAAAACCTTCGCGGACAATCAATTAAGGCTCTGCACGGCATACAAACGTCTCGGAGCGATACCTCTGTGCACGTGCACGCCTTATCTTTCAGGAAATAGACCTGGAAAAGGAGAAGTAGTGGGTTTTTCAGAATCTTCAGCAATCGCTTTTGTGAACTCTGTGATCGGGGCTCGTACAAACAGACACGGTGGACTTGACGCTCTTTCAGCAGCCCTCATAGGGAGGGTTCCTTTAATGGGGTATCTAATAGATGAAAACAGGCGAGGCACTGTCCATGTCAAATTGGACTTTAAGCTTAGAGATGAAGCAGATTACGCTGCTTTAGGATACTTTGTTGGCAAAAACATTAGAACTGGCGAAATTCCAGTTTACGACGGAATTAAAATAGCCTATACCAAGGAATTGAAGCTTTTAGGTGCGGCTTCTGCTGCTTCAGGCTCTGTGGCTATGTTTCACATACCAAAAATAACGCCAGAAGCAAAAACACTCAAAGAAGCCTTTGGGAACAACACTCCAAAATACAAACTGAAAATTAATGGAACAGACATATGGTCAGTATACGAGGAACTTTCGTCGAGCAAAGAACCAGACTTAGTTGCGATTGGGTGCCCACACTGTTCACTTCAAGAAATACGAGAAGTGGCAATACTGCTTTCAAGAAAAAAAATCAAGAAGGGAATAAAATTCTGGGTATTCACTTCACCAAGAGTATTCAAAACTGCAAAACAGAGAGGTTACATTAAGGACATAAGAACCTCTGGTGGCAATGTATTTGTAAATACATGTATGGTTGTAATGCCGATAGAGGAAATGGGCTTTAAAAGTATTTATTCAAACTCGGCTAAAGCGGCTTTCTACATACCAAGAATTACAGGAGGTAAATGCGATTCAAAATTGCTTTCTTTAGCTGAGTGTGTTAGGTTGAGCACTTCAGCTTAATTCACAAAAACATTATCGCGTAAAAAACGGATTATTTACGCGAAACAATATTACACTTCAATCTTCTTAACAATCTTTTGTAGAAGCTTCATCAGAACCTGCCCCCCTTCTTTTTCTAAGTCACCTCTAAGATGAGTAGAGACTAGAACCATTTTGTCAAATAAAACAGCTAAACGCTCAGCCAAAACCTTAGTAATTATTGCATTTCTCTCTCCTAACAGTATAGAAGAGACACTTCTTCTATCAAGCTGTGGCATCGCAACTGCAAGAGTTCCCAATAATATTTGGTTCTTTTCATTGAAAAAAACTATTGCAGCGTTCTCAACAACAAAGATGTTAACAATGAACCTGTTGTGATCTTCTTCTATTTCCTCTTGAAAAATTTTTGGGTAAGACATGATATTTTCCTGGATCTTAATTACTTTACATTTAGTTTATCAAGTTCTATTATCTGATTTCTAGTTCAGTAATTAATAGGAGAATGTCTTTGAAAGTTCGATCTCATTTCCATGAGGATCAATTTTCACTTGACCAAAACGTACAATGCTTATTTTACCTTCATAGGGAGTTGATAATTTCAAAACTTTGTTCTGGTAATCTATTTCTTGAATGATTCCCAGACCCAAGAAGTTTTCATTATTATCAAGAAGACCGGTAAGAAGATTTTTTTCGTCTCCTTCCCATATTATTTGAATCTTTTTTCCGTGTATTTCCAGTGGAATTGGCGTTTCCTCTTTATCTGAATAATCTGGTTTTTTTAAGACCAGTGTGAACGTTTTTTTGTTTTCTT
>JAGMEO010000022.1 GCA_023128135.1 Candidatus Bathyarchaeota archaeon
TCAGAATATTTTTTCAATTTGTCAGCAAAGAGTTTAATTGTACTTAAGCTATACGGTTTAACTTTATTGAAGGCTATGTCTAAGGTGTCTCCTGTAACGAATTGTTGGATTGCATATCGTTTTGCTCCATTTACAAGTTCTCCTATCTTAGAAATCGTTTCCTCTTCAATAAAGCCTGGAACAACTGTGCTTCTAAACTCGTAGTCTATATCTCCTCTTTTCACAATTTCAATGGTACGTAAAAACCCGGTTATGTCTTTAGCTCCTAGCAAAAAATATTTTTCAGGAGAAGTTTTCACGTCTACCGCAATATAGTCTATGTACTTCAAACATTTCTCAAGTACTCCCGGGTAAAATCCATTTGTATCTAATTTTATAGTAAATTGTTGTTCCTTAAGCTTTTTTAAAAAGTGTGGAAGAGCGGTTTGAATTGTTGGTTCTCCTCCTGTAACTACTACTGTATCTATGTATTTTTTTCTAGATTCAAGAATTTCTAAAACTGTACTTTCTGAAAGAAATGGTTCTCTCGGTTTTATAACCAATCTCCAGTTATGACAGAATGGACAGCGTAAATTACAGCCTTGAGTAAATAATACTGTAGAGAGTCGATCCGGGAAGTCAACAAGGCTGGTTTTTTGAAGACCTCCAAACTTCATCTTTTTCATTGGACAGAAGTCACGGTGTGTTCTAATGGTTTATCAAATGTTTTCCTAATCCTAAACTCAGATTGTTTTCCATCATTCCACTGATCGACTGGTCGAAGGTAGCCTACAACCCTTGAATATACTTCACATTTTGATCCACATGTTGGACATTTTGTATGTTCTCCAGATATGTAGTTATGTGTTGGACATACACTGAATATTGGGGTTAATGTAAAGTATGGTAGCTGTGAATTTTCTGCAATTTTTTTAACTAATTCAGCTGCTACTTTCCATGAGTGAAGGCGTTCACCTAGGTAAACATGGAAAACTGTACCGCCAGTGTATAATGTTTGCAGGTTATCTTGATGATCTAATGCTTCAAAAAGGTCACCTTGAAAATCAACTGGTAGTTGAGAAGAGTTAGTATAAAACGGTTCGGCGCCTTCTAATAGGTATTTTTCATTGGCAACAATTATGTTTGGATGTTCTTTTTTATCTATGCGTGCTAGTCTATATGACGCCCCTTCAGCTGGGGTTGCTTCAAGATTATATATGTTTCCTGTTTCTTCTTGATAATCTGAAAGGTTTTTTTTCATGAATGTTAATACTCTAATGGCAAAAGAGCGCCCCTCACTATGAGTTATATCGTATCCAAAGAGATTGAGAATGGCTTCATTCATACCTAAAATACCAATAGTCGAAAAATGATTTTGCCAATATCTTCTAAATGCTCCTTTAATTTTCTTTAAATAGTGTTTAGAATAAGGGTACAATCCGTTTTCAGTAAATCTTTCAAGCAATTTTCGTTTTATTTCTAAAGTATCCTTTGCAAGATCCATTAATTCAGCGAGTCTTTCAAAGAACTTTTCTTCACTATTATTGAGATAACCAATTCGAGGAAGATTTATTGTAACTACCCCTATGGAACCGGTTAAAGGATTTGCCCCGAAGAGCCCACCACCACGCTTTCGCAATTTTCTATTGTCTATTCTAAGGTGACAACACATACTTCGTACATCTTCGGGTTTCATATCACTATTAATAAAATTAGAGAAATATGGTGCGCCGTATTTGGCAGTCGCGCTGAATATTTTCTCTGCAACCAGCGAGTTCCAATCAAAGTTTCTTGTTATACTATATGTTGGTATTGGAAAAGTGAAAACTCTCCCCTTTGCATCTCCTTCACTCATAACTTCTGCAAATGCCATATTAAAGAGGTTCAATTCATCCTGAAAATCGCTGTAAGTATCATTCGAAATTTGTCCTTTAATTATTACTGGCTCATTTGAAATGAAATTTGGAACCGTTAAATCAAATGTTACATTTGTGAATGGTGTTTGAAACCCTACTCGCGTTGGAATGTTTACGTTGAAAAAGAATTCTTGAATTGACTGCTTAACTTTGCGATAGTTTAATCCATCACTTCGAATGAATGGTGCAAGATAAGTATCAAAATTACTGAATGCTTGAGCTCCTGCTGATTCTCCTTGTAATGTATAGAAGAAGTTAACTATTTGACCTAAAGCAGTTCTAAAGTGTTTGGCAGGTTTACTTTCAATCTTTCCAGAAACGCCACCAAAACCTGAGAGCAGTAATTCTCTTAAATCCCAGCCAACACAATAGGCGCCAAGAACACCTAGGTTATGGATGTGCACATCTCCATGTAAATGTGCATTTTTAATAAGGGGAGGATATATCCGTGAAATCCAATATTTTGCTATTAAAGTTGAAGAGAGATAATTATTCAATCCTTGAAGAGAATAACTCATGTTTGAATTCTCACGGATGCGCCAGTCCTCAACATCAAGATATTTGTCTATTAAATCCCCGTTGCTTAAAAGAGAAGCCGTCTCTCGTAAATCTTGATGTTGCTTTCTGTACAAGATGTATGCTTTTGCCGTTCTAACATGACCTTTTTCAATAAGTTCTTTTTCTATAGTATCTTGGATTTCCTCCACCGTGGGAGTTCCTTGCGAGCCAAAACGTTCATTAAGTTCATTTACAACCTCATCGCTTAAGGCTCTGGCAATTTCTTTATCTTTCCCACCAACAGCTTTAATGGCTTTCCATATAGCATTGGTTATTTTGTCTTTATCAAATTTAGCAAGCTTTCTGTCTCTTTTCTTAATGTATTTCATTTCGATCCTACTGCTTTTTTATAAATTTGTCACATGCTTTTAATGAAAGAGAATAACTGAAGCGAATTAATTCCATGGCTTTGTTTTATGAGTTAGTAACCAAACAGCCCCTTTTACTAACTTTAATATTTTGTACAGAATAGTTTAAAAAATTAAAGTAATAGTTAATCCTTTTTCTATGTTTTTTTCTAAAGAAAGTAACGAATTCTTTTTTTAAGTCTTTTTCGTTTTGAGGAGGGCAAAAGATTTAATGGTAAATATCTCACTGATAATCGCCCATATGTTGTCATGGTCTCAACAGATTCACATTTAGGACATTTAACAAGATGTGTAGTAAAAACTTTTTTACAATTATTACAATAACTGAGTTGTCTAGAATAAGTGAAAGCACCAACAGTTGTGGATTGGCATATTTCTTTTGACATATTAAATAATTTTTCAGCATTCTGTTTCTGTTCATGAAGCTCAATGACTGTTAGATGGCCGCCCGTAAACAAGGTATGAAAATCGCCTTCAATTTGCAAGCGTTCTTTAAGAGGCATTTGAGTTTCTAATGGAACTATTACAAGATCAGTGTAATAAGGAGCAGTTTTTGTTCCTTGCGCGTATATTGAAGCCCAACCATATCTATCTTTATCCAACTCTGCAAATCTTTGAGAAGCTTCGTCACTTGGTATCTGCGCTAGAACTGCTCTTTGATTAGTGTTTTTAGAATATGCATTAATGATTTTTCTTGCATGCTCAACAATTTCTTTAGCAAATTTTAACGCCTCTTGAGACCCATAAAGTTCAAGACCTCTATGAAATTTAACTGCCTCATACAAACCAATAAGCCCTACAACCTGTAAAGAAGAAGCTACCCGAAAATATGCGTCCTTCAAAACAGAATGAGATAAAACAGGCAATAAAAACTGGTTCATGCGTTCTTCAATAATTTTGTACTTCATTTCTAATGTTCTAAGTGCCATACTAACATATTTTTCAAATAATTCAAAAAATTTATCATCATTCCTGTCAGCTTCATAAGCTAATCTAGGCAAATTTACTAAAACCTTGTCTAAACTTCCTGTTCTTAATGTATCTAAATTCCAATCTACGTTCCAATCTGACGATAATTTTGTCCCTGAAGTAAAATACGTAGAACTCATTTGTCCTTCACAAAGCAAATTTGAAAAGAACGGTGTTCCATATTTTGCTGCAAGTTCATGAACTTTAATTAATAAAGACTCATTATTTTTTCTAAAATCTTCTGGTCTTAAATTGAATATTAAAAATGGATGAAAAACTGGCATATTATAATCGTTTTCAAACATCACCTCTAGAAGAGCCTTTAAAACTGTGTGCGCTTCATCTAAGAAATCACCATAATTGCCAATTTTCTTTCCTTTAACAGAAGCTGTAATCTTTTCAAGATGACTAGGTATCGTTGCATCAACTGACAACGCTACTTCAGCAGGGTAAATGCCATAACCTGTGATTTGGTTTAAATTGAAAATGAACATACGAATAGCTTCTTTTATTTCGTCGAAAGAAAGGTCGCTCACATAAGGAGCTAGAAAAGTATTGAAGTAACTTATCATCTGTTCTCCTGTTAATTCTTTAGCAGTAGCACTCATTATTACATTAATAATAGAAAGTGCAGCATTGAATGTTTTTGGAGGATTTAAAAATAAAGAAAAAGGCCTTCTCTGATCTAATTTAAAGCCATGTTTCAAGAAAAATCTTAGATCGTGTTGAAACTCACATGGTTTTAGTATCCAACTACCCAAATTTTCTATATGAATAAATCCTGATAGATGGGCGATTGCTATATCTTGAGGAAGCGTGTTAATTAGAACATATTCTCTTATTATACTATTACTTGTTGAATTACGAATCGTTTCGACGTTTAAACCGTTTTTACCAGCCGTTTGTATAAGATGTGATACATCGTAGACAGGAAGCCCAAGTCTGGTTAACTTATCTCTGTACTCCTTTAAACCCTTCTCAATAAGAACAGCATTGACAAATTCTCTGATTAAAGGCGCAGTTAAATAAAGAGATCCTAGCTTGAGTAATCTCTCTTCTACTTCACTAACAATCTTTTGAGCTAGAGCAGCTGGAATATTTGCTTCCTTAATCAGGGATTTAGCAATTTTATTTCGATCAAACTCTTCCAGTGTTAACCGTGAAGTTCTTACAAGAAGCTTTTCACGTTTTCTTAGCAGTCGTTCTTCAAGACTTTTGGAGAATTCAACTACATCTCCTCCCAGAAGAGTGAGCACATATTTTTTATTCTTTTTATCTACTTTTACTAAACCAGCTTGTCGAAGCCGACGAAGATGATAAGCAAATTTTCCAGCATCACGATTTGGATGAAGTTTGATACTATTCATAATATTGCTGTAGCTTAAGGTCCCATGTGTATAAAGTAACTTCAATATTTTAAGACGAAGCGGATCTGAAGAAGCATCCAAAATTCGTGAACTGAGTCTATTAGAACGAATGGACAAGATGATCCTTAGAATTTTAGTCAAACCTTAGTGTTATAGTTTTTGATGAACAACATAGCTTGACAAGAAAAGATTTCAAAAGAAGAAGTATTTTTAACCCGCCCTTTTTTCTCAATTCAAATCTCAAACTTTAACAAACTAAATTAAGAACAAAACACTTTTATAATAAATCTGAGGGGCCGTCGGCTAGCTTGGTCTAGGCTTGGAGGCTCGGGAACTCAAGTCGAGATTCCTTCAGACCCCGGTTCAAAAACCTGTTTACCTATTTAAACAGGCTGAAAATCCGGGCGGCCCCATAACCACACTAATTTATCTATTTATGACTCTGTCTCTAATTTGGAGGGAAAAAGGTTAGAAAAAAGAACATTAATGTTAAAAAAACCTGAACGAAGTAATGGTTTAAAACCGCTTTTCCCTTACCCAGCTCTTCTTATCAAGGATAATGAAGAAAAAAGAACATTAATAGTTGCAGATTTACACATCGGATTTGAACATTCTCTAGCTCAAGAAGGTATATACCTACCATCTCAAACATCAAAAATTACTGACAAGTTACTAAAAATTCTAAATGAATACGAGTTAAATGAGTTGATTATACTTGGTGACGTAAAACATACTATTCCTAAAATAAGTTTAAGGGAGTGGCGGGATGTACCTGAGTTTTTCGATAAAATATCAACAGCAATTAAAAAAGTATCAATAATTTTAGGTAATCACGATGGAAATTTAGAACCATTAATTCCTCCAGCAATTAAAATTTTACCTTCAACTGGAATTATAATAGGAAAAAATACAAAGATTGGCCTTTTCCATGGCCATGCATGGCCAAAACCAGAGGTGCTTGCTTCAGATATTTTAGTAATGGGGCATATACATCCTATTGTAAAATTTTTTGATAGCTTTGGTTTTACCATTTTACGACAAGTATGGATGAAGGCGAAATGTAAAGGAGATATGTTAGCTAAGGCTTATTTGAAATATTCTAAAATTAAAGACGAGTATGAACCAAATAAGCAATTCTATAGGAAATTTGGTGTAAAAATGAAAGACCCGATTTTGATCACTATGCCGGCGTTTAATGACGCTTTAGGAGGTATGCCTGTTAATAAAAGGAAAAAGAAATGGATGGGTCCAGTTCTGAGCAACTGTGAAGCGGACATTAATAATGCTGATCTCTATCTTTTAGATGGAACATACTTAAGTACTATCGCCGCTCTACCTACTCGTTTTTAAATTTGATTTTGAAGAGGTCTATCATAGAGTAATAACTAAATTTATTGTGAAACAGATTGGAAAATAACTATTCAGAGAAGGAGTTACTTCATAAATTAATTGAAGAAATATGTATTAAAAGAGACTATAGACCAACCTATTCAGAAACATTGTCTCGAGCATTAAGAAAACGGTTTAAAAGAGCTTATGATGCTGTAAAGAAAGGACTAGTAAAAAAGTATGTCTTTACACCAAGCGGAAAAATAGTATGGATCGTTACAGGTAAAGAACAAGACTATCAAATCATTCCTCTTGCTGATTTTTGTACTTGTGATGATTTTTATTTTCGTGTCATTAACCACGAGGTAGCTCTATGTTATCATGTAATAGCCCAAAAAATTGCTGAGTTCTTGGTTGAATACAAAGAAATTGAAAAACCAGATGAATTTTATGAGCGTCAAATGATGAAATGGAGAAAAGTTAAGATGAAGAAACGCCGCCTCCCAATAGTAGAGATAAAAAATATTAGAGAAACTGTAGAAACAATTTTATCAAAAAATGAAGACTTAGCTATTCATCAACTTCTAAAAAATCTTAAAAATGTTGGATTTGATGTCTTAACCACCCACCATTTAGCATCTATTTTGTCAACAGATAGGACAAAAAGATTTGTATGTAAAGATAGAAAATGGAGATTAGCCAATAAACTCGTTTTAATTTTTATTTAATTGATAATTATAATTGATTTTTATTAGCTTTTAAAGAGACGGATTAGTGTGTTGGTGTCTATTACTCCTTTAATTTTACGGATTTCATCAATTTTGTAATTGAGTTTATCTATATCATCTACTTCAACTAGAGCTGCTATATCATATTCTCCTGAAACTTCAAAGATTTTATCAAAAATTGTCGTTAATTGTTGTGTGATACTTTTTGTCTTTAAAGGATCGGTCTTTATCAGCACTATTGCCTCTATCGTGGTTCCCAAATCTACGGTGAATCTTTTAATAATATTTTGGCTTATCATCTTATTCACTCGTTGTCTAACAGCGCCTTCTGTCAAGTTTACTTCTTTAGCAATTCTTACATATTTTTCACGAGCGTTTTTCTTCAGGATTTCTATAATTTTTTTGTTGATTTTGTCCATACCGCTTTTTTGAACACGTTAATATATTAACATTACGAAAAACGTAGGAAAAAATACTAAAATCTTATATAGTGCCTGTTTAAAGAACGTTTTCGTTCATAATTAAAGGAGCGAGAAAATTGTTCACGGGTTGCTATACTGCTAGCATAACTCCAATGAAGAAAAATAAAAGCGTTGATTATGAGGGGGTTCAACAGCTGACTGAGTTCCAAGCCGAAAATGGTGTAAGCGGCATATTAGCTTGTGGAACAACCGGGGAAAGCCCCACCCTACCATGGAAAGAACATGACCTTGTCACACAAAGAATCTATGAATATTTAGGTGACAAGAGAGTAACGATAGCAGGAACTGGCAGCAACTCTACAAAAGAGATGGTGTACGCCACTAAAAGAATGTGTGATCTTGGTATTAAGGCGGTATTACTTGTAGACCCATATTACAACGGTCCAAGCTCTCTAGAAATTAGAAAGGAATACATAGC
>JAGMEO010000023.1 GCA_023128135.1 Candidatus Bathyarchaeota archaeon
TGTAACTGTGACGCCAACTACTCCCCCGAGAAGAAGCAACCAGATCTCATGACTTCTACTTGCTTTTTTCCTACTCATATCGTATACCTGAGGTCTCTGGAATAAATTCTTGAATTCAAACTATTTTTCCACAGCAATATAAAGAAGTAGTTGATGCGATGTGAAAAACAGGAGAAATGTTCAATCATTCAAGATTAGAAAATCATTTGGCTCTTCAAGTGTAAGATGCAGGTTTCTGACCGTAGAATCTCCGGGATCTCCCCAACTGCTTTGTATACGACGTTGTTAAACGTGTTCTCATCTGTCTCAGCATAAGCTACAACGTCAAATCTGCCATGAATAGACTCTGCGCTAATAATGCCTTCAACCTTCTTTAAGGTTTGAGCAACTTCCTTAGATGTTCCAGCTAAAGTTGAGATGAGAATGTAAGCTCTGATCTTCAAAGCATGTCACATTAAATAAAGAATGTTTCATGAATACTTTAATCTTCCCATACATTACCCTTATTTCTATCTTTTTCATAAAATACAAGATGATTAAAATGACTGATGAGAAAAAAGCATCCATACTTAAGGAGTGCAAGAAGAAAAACATCCGTCTCATAATACTGCAGTTTGTTGACATGCTTGGAATGACCAAAAGCGTTACTATTCCAACAGAGCACCTTGAAAAAGCCTTAACATCAGGTGTAGGCTTTGACGGATCATCAATCGAGGGCTTTGTGAGAATTTATGAAAGCGATATGATTGCGATGCCAGACCCGTCAACCTTCCACATCCTTCCATGGTGTCGCAGTGAAACAAAAGAAGCTCGCATCATATGTGACATCTACCGACCTGGTGGCAAACCCTTTGAGGGTGACCCCCGTTACATACTTAAAAAAGCCGTCAAAGAAGCGGAAGATCTTGGCTTCGTCTTCAACACAGGACCTGAACTGGAATTCTTCCTCTTCAAGACTAAAGATGGTCCCGAGGTCATAGTTGAACCCTATGATGTGGGTGGATACTTCGACTACTCACCTCTCGACAGGTCGTCAGATATTAGAAGGGAAGCCACTTTCACTCTCCAAGAAGTAGGCATTGACGTGGAAATGTCCCATCACGAGGTCGCTCCTGGCCAGCATGAAATAGACTTCAAATTCTCAGACGCGCTCTCTACAGCTGACAACGTCATAACTTACAAGAATGCAATTAAAGCCATGGCCTTGTCAAGTGGGCTTCACGCCACCTTTATGCCAAAACCTATCTACGGTGTGAACGGTTCAGGTATGCACACCCATCAAAGCTTATTCTATAAAAAGAATGGGAAAAATGCCTTTTTCGACCCTGATGATGAGTACAACCTCACTGACACAGCTTACTACTTCATAGGGGGACAGTTGAAATACTGCAGAGCTATGTCTGTCCTTCTAGCTCCGATAGTCAATAGCTACAAACGTTTAACAGTTGGGTATGAAGCTCCAGTTTACATATGCTGGGGCAGGAAAAACAGATCTGCTTTAATTAGGGTTCCTGAATACCACCCGGGAATGGAGAAAGCCACTCGCGCAGAGCTTAGATTTCCTGACCCGTCCTGTAACCCCTACCTGGCTTTCGCTGCCATGCTGAAAACGGGCATCGATGGCATAAAAAGAAAGATTAAACCTCCTGATCCAGTAGAAGAAGACGTTTTCGAATTTGATGACAGGAAACTGGCTAAATTCTACATCAAATCACTACCAGCATCTCTCGGTGAAGCTATCGCTGAATATGAGAAAAGTAAACTCATGAAGGAAACTCTCGGAGAATTAACGTTCAACAGGTACCTGGAAGCCAAAAAGAAAGAATGGGATGAATACAAGCTCCAAGTAACCCAATGGGAAGTCAACAGGTACCTCCAAATGTAACCCTCTTGAAGAATTCATCTTCGCTCATATAGATGTTGAAGACCTATGTCCAACTCCAAAATTACAGTTTTAGAACTGGATTACAAGAAAACTGAAAACAGAATAATTAACTTCATCAAAAAAATTGTGGAAGAAGCCAAGGCTCAAGGTGTAATTTTAGGCCTTAGCGGTGGAGTGGATAGCAGTTTAGCTGCTACCATCTGCGTCAGGGCTTTAGGAAAAGAAAGAGTTTTAGGCGTATTGATGCCAGTGAGCTTCACGCCACAAGAGGATATGAAAGACGCTAAAGAACTTGCCAAGTGGCTCGGAATAAAAACCGAAGCAATCCCGCTGGAAAGCATTTACAACGCTTTCTCAAAATCACTAAAACACGATCAAAGGGGAACAGAAAACGAGATTCCTATGGCAAATGTTCTTGCCAGAATCAGAATGGTGATCCTCTACTACTATGCTAACCTCAACAACTACCTCGTAGTAGGCACAGGAGATCGTAGCGAGTTCCTTATTGGTTTCTTCACAAAGTATGGTGATGGCGGAGCTGATTTTTACCCGATAAACCAACTCTACAAGTCTCAAGTGAGAAAGTTAGCTGAACATCTGGGAGTGCCCCGGAAAATGGCTTACAAACCAAGTAGTCCACGATTGTATCCAGGTCATAAAGCAACTGACGAGATACCTCTTGACTATGAACAGTTAGATCCTGTTCTCATCGGTTTGTTTGATAAAAAATTCTCACATAGACAAGTTAGCAAATTAACTGGCGTTCCAATCGAAATTGTAGAAGAAATTCAGAAACGCTTCAATAAATCAAAACATAAACGCACTTATCCTCTAATGCCCCAAAAATAAACCCATTTAACATCCTCTTTAGTGAGCGTTTTGATAAAAGACACTATTCTTATCTTGGACTTTGGAGGTCAATACTGTCACCTCATCAGTCGAAGAATAAGAGAGCAAGGTGTTTACACAGAGATTCTTCCATGCGATGTATCACTTGAAGAAATTAACGCCCTCACAAAAACCGATGATATTAAGGGAATAATCTTCTCAGGTGGTCCCTCAAGTGTTTTGAGTGAAGCTGCTCCTCAATGTGATCTACATGTTTTCAATCTTAAAGTGCCAATTCTCGGGCTTTGCTATGGCCATCAGCTCCTTGCTCAACATTTCGGAGGAAGAGTTGAACATTCCAAGAAGAAGGAATATGGACCAACAAAAGTGACCATAGACAAACCAGTTGGTGTTCTCAAAGATTTAGACAAAACAGAATCGGTCTGGATGAGTCACAGTGACACAGTCTACGATCTCCCTGAAGGTTTCGAAATTCTCGCTCACACAGATAATTCTCCTGTAGCGGCTTTCAGAGATCATGACAATTCCATACATGGTCTTCAATGGCACCCTGAAGTCTCTCACACCGAGAAGGGTGATCTTACGTTAACCAACTTCATCTTCTCAGTTTGTGGCTGCGAAGCAAACTGGAACATTGGAGCTTTTGAAAAGAAAGCCATCGACGAAATAAAGCAGCAAATAGGCGATGGAAAATGCATATTGGCGTTGAGTGGCGGAGTTGACTCTAGTACTACAGTCATATTAGCTTCAAAAGCGGTAGGCAAAAATTTAACTTCTGTTTTTGTGGATCATGGATTCATGAGGTTAGATGAACCAGAATTCATCGAGAAAACCTTCAGTGGCTTCGATATGAACCTCTCAATCCTGAACGAAAAGGAGAGATTTTTAGAGAAACTGAAAGGTGTGAGTGACCCCGAGCGGAAGAGGAAGATAATAGGCACAGAGTTCATCAGGGTATTTGAGAGAGCAGCCAAGAAAATTGGCGCTGAATATCTCATTCAGGGCACCATATACCCTGATAGGATTGAATCTGGATTCAGAAGAAAGTCAGAGAAGATTAAGACACACCACAACGTTGGTGGGTTGCCTTCAAAAATTGACTTCAAGGGAATAGTTGAGCCCTTGAGAGAACTCTATAAGGATGAAGTTCGCAAGATTGCTAAACTATTAGGTCTACCAAAAGAGATCGTGCAAAGACAACCTTTTCCAGGGCCAGGCTTAGCAGTAAGAATAATCGGAGAAGTGACACAAAAGAAACTTGACATCATTAAGAAGGCTGACAAAATTGTCACAGATGAGATAGATAAACTGAAAATAAAGGAAAACCTGTGGCAATACTTCCCAGTCTTAACAGGGACAAAGAGCACAGGGGTCAAAGGAGACAAAAGGACCTACGGTTACACTATAGCCATTCGAGCTATCGAAAGCAAGGATGGCATGACAGCAAACTTCGCCCATATCCCTTATGCAGTCTTAGAACGAATCTCGACTAAAATAACCAACGAAATCCCAGAAGTAACTAGAGTAGTATATGATATTACAAACAAGCCGCCAGCTACAATAGAATGGGAATGAAAAGAGAAATAAATTCCATTAAACTATTAGAATACCTCTCCGGCTGCAAGGGTTCTAATGTAGTCAGATGTGTCTTCGCACAGGTCAGCTGCCTGCTCCAAGAACTCTGCTAGATCTTTCAACTCCATGATAGTTGCACATCCAACCTTCTTATCGTACTTGAAGAACAGCGCTTTAGTTTTCAAATATTGATCGTCGAGTTCTGTCTCAATCTCTTCAACCTTCCTCGCATAATCATTGACCTTTGAAGGATCAGTACCCAACATTTCAAGACATTTACCCAGTTCATTCACACATTTATACAGGTTATCTGTCGTTTTCACTAAGGCGTTCATAATCTCTTTCGGAACATTATCCTGATCCAATAACGTTTTGAGACTTCTTCCTGAGTCTTTGACCCGATCCGCCATCATGTCAAGTCTTCTAACTAGTAGCATAAGATCTTCGCGGTACTTTATTGGAAGACTGCCCTTCGATAACTCTTCAAAAACCTCTCTTCTAAGATCATCGATCTCATCTTCTTTCACAAAGAGAGCATCAAGATGTTTCAAAACTTCTTTCTTTTTTCCAGCATTATAAGCAACCATCGCTAACTTAAGATCCTTGATTGTGTCGATAGACTTTGTTATCTGATCATGAGCTTTCTCGAGTGTATTTGTTTTCCTCCGCTTCTCAAACCAAGCGAGGATTCTCTTCGTTGACAATTCTTAAACCTCATTTCAAGCTGATAATTACAGGATTTTTCTCTTTTTTGGTGAATATTTTATCAATATAAAACATGATGATAAACATTATCTTTTTCAAAAATCTAATAAAATTAGCTGAATCACATGGACAAGAAATACGTTACCTATCTAATGCTTCTCGTCGCAGTTTTCATATTTGTTTGTTCTCTTGAAGGGTTGAAAACCTCTTTCAACCTCCTATCCCACAAATGGATCGCCGGGTTACTCTCACTGGTTGAAAGTAGAAAAGCGCCTTTAACAGGATTAGCTCTTGGAGTACTCATCACTTCCATAGTTCAAAGTAGCAGTGCAGTCATAGCGACCACTATGGTGTCTATGGCTGGTTTGGTCGCGAGTGGTTTGCCATTATCGTCAGCAATAAGCTTCGGCGTTCCAATGGTTCTCGGTGCAAACATTGGCACAACCGTAACGAACACAATAGTTGCATTAGGTGTCAAAAGTAGCATGACGGAAAAAGAGTTCAACGCGTCTATTCCAGGCGTTATAGTGGACGACATAGTCAAAGTACTAAACGTCAGCCTCTTCTTCATATTAGAGATCACCACAGGTTTACTTTCCAATATAGTAACCCAGTTAGCAGATTTCTTTACAGGCGTTTTCGAGCTTGAAGCCTTTCTCGCAGTTTTCGAGAAAAGTGTCATAGACATCCTCATTAAAGGTCCGATTGTAAAGCCGATTTCAAGGTTAGCAAGCGACTTACTTGGATTTGAGATGAGTGGAATAATCTTGTTATTTCTGTGGTTTCTCGGAATCATATTTGCATTGTCACTAGTTGAAAAGAACATCCAAACCATTATCAAATTTCCACAGTTCGAGAATATGGTGTTGACGACCTTCAAGAGTCCAATAAAAAGTTTCATGTTAGGGCTAGGAATCACTTTCCTTGTTGGAAGTAGCTCAGTTGGGACATCACTAATTATACCTTTTTTAGCTACAAACATGGTACTGTTGGAAGAAGCGTATCCTTATGTACTTGGCACTGCTCTTGGCACAACAATCGATCTATCACAAATCTACGGATATGTCGCCGGAGGAATAACAGGTATGACACTTGGCTTAGCCCATATTCTTCTTAACATTTTTGGATTGATTATTTGGCTGTTACTTCCGTTAAAAGCCATTCCACTCACATTAGCCAAAAAAATTGGAGCATTTTTCGCTTCCTATAGACGAAGTTACCTATACCTCATTGGCTTTGTCGTAATACTATTCTATATTATACCTTTAACAATCATTTTTCTATTATGAGGATGTGAAAGGTAGCGAAATATTATTTATTCACTCACGAACTATCTTCACCCCCTACTATACCCTGCTTTCCGTTTGAAGCTACATTAGTTGGTATAATTGCAGCAACCACTATAGTATACGTAGTAAAGAAGAAACTTTCACCATTGATCTTTTCTATCAAATAGCCTCAGATCAATATAGATTAATATGGCTGAAAAAGCTCGTAAAGCCATAAAGCCCTATAAGTGTCTGATTAAATCAATCTCACTCAGTTTTTCATATTTGTTAGAAATATCAAAGTTGTGTGTGTTGAAAAACCTTTTATATGATTTGGATTCTATCTGAGCTAAAAAAGGGAGACATCATTATGGCATTAAATTTGGACGTACTTCTCATCAACATTGTCATAAGCACTATCATTAGCGCACCAGCCTTGTGGTTAGTAGGAAGGGCAATTGTTGGCGGTGAAAAAGCAAAATTTCTGGATGCTGTATGGATTGCTGCACTTGGAACTGTAATTGGCACGGTGTTTGGAGTATACTTCACAGGGATTATAGCGGCTGTTATTCAATTTATCATCTGGCTTGCTCTCGTCAGACACTTTTTCGACGCGACATGGAGTCAAGCATTGATTACCGCCATCTTAAACGTCGTCGTCTGGATAATAATCACATTTATTCTAAGTCTGATAGGGTTGGCCATATTCCGGTTCATCTAGAAATAACATAAAATAAACCATTTTCACCCTTTTTTATTTTTATATAAATTAAAATCAAAATGGCATATGTTCTTTGGCCTGTGTGATATTTTGAATAGAAAAGAGGGATGCCAAAATGTTTAAAACCATTCTCCAATATCCGACTAAAAGAGTTCGAAGATTATACAATGTAAAAAGGAGGAAAAGAAATAATGAAATACTGTTATAGTTGTGGGTCAGAGTTAATAGAAGGTTCTGAGTATTGCCACAAATGTGGAACTCCTGTTGGCAAAGTTGTCAAAGAGGAATTCTCTGTTAAATCTGAGGAACTCATCGATAAAGTAAAAAAACTATTGCATGAAGGTAATGTCACGAAAATAATTGTAAAGGACGAGAATGGTAAACTATTGTTGGAGATTCCGGCTACAGTTGGAGTAATAGGTGCTATCCTAGCGCCATGGTTGGCTGCATTGGGTGCAATAGCAGCATTAGTCACAAACTGCACTGTCACCGTGATAAGGAAAGAATAGCCTACATATTATCCGTCCATGAATACATGGACAAGTTTTATTATCATCTTCCAATTTTCTAATTTTAGTGATCTAAAATGGTATATTGTACTAGCTGTGGTGAGAAAAATCCTGATGACGCTAAGAACTGTTCTAAATGTGGAGAACCATTAACTTCAAGTAGATACGGTGATGATGACTGCTTTGGATTTGATCGGAGGATCGAATCGATCGATGAACGAGGTAACTGCTTTGGAATACCTAACATTATCTGGCCATTATTCTTCGGTGCATTAATAGTCATCTGGGGGCTTTCAATCCTACTGGAGTGGCCTGTTGGTTTTATCTGGAGTAATCTTTGGCCTTACTTCGTAATTCTCATTGGAATAGTAATCATCGTAAGTGCACTTTATCGTCGCAGATAATTCATTCTTTATAGAGGTTGAGAAAAATCGTGAGTGATAGGAAATCCAGATTCCCATTGGATACAATTTCTGCTGGTGTGATTCTCATTATAATAGCGGTAACCTTCTTACTATACTCCCCGACAATCAGTTTTCACGATATTATTGA
>JAGMEO010000024.1 GCA_023128135.1 Candidatus Bathyarchaeota archaeon
AATTTGAAAGATTTTTCTTTCCCCTTAATTTTGTGTAGACTTAATATGTTTTTGGGAGATGGAAGTACACGATATGCTACTTTCATCTTTGGTATTTCTACAACATCCATCAAACCTGTTGGATAATCGTATTCTACCACAAAACGCCCATCGACTATAATCTGCTTTTCTGAGATTATCCTCTTTGCTTCTCTTTTTGTTTTAGCGAGGTTAAATACGTCTCTTATTAGAATAAGTAAAGGTATACATCTTTTAGCAGGATGAGGTCCAGCTTTTGGTTTAACAGTCCAAACATATTCTTTTCTATGAATAGGCCAGAATACAGGAGCTGGATGCCTTTTAATGTGATGTGTTCCTCCCATTTTTGTCATCAATTAACCTCCAAAAAATGATTTTGTCATTTTTTCCTCGTTGTTTTTGTTTTCTTTTCAATGTAGATCCTTGTGGTTTTTCTCTCTAAAACATCTTTTCGCCATTGATCATCAAGATTTAACCTTTTAATCATGACTTTTGAAGGATGAATTGGAACAAAGATGGTTGTACCATCAACTTTTTCTCTTGTAATACCCTCAATGCGTACTCTGTAAGATTTTGGATCTACCTTCATTATCTTGCCTTCTATTCCAGTATATTCTCCTCTCATGATAATGACGGTGTCCCCTTTCTTCACTCGCAATGAGCGTGTTCCATGTTTCTCTCTCAGTTCTGGTGAGAGGTGTGCTGATAGGCCTTTGCCTCTTTTGTGTGATGACGCTGTGAATAAGGCTTTTCTCTGTTTACCAGGCTTCCTTGATAGGCTTCTCAATTACAGGGGCACTCCTAAATAATTGTCCTTGATGTACTTGCAATCCTTGGCCATCTTACAGCAGCTTCCTTAGCGACTGGTCCTTTAATATCAGAACCCTTCAATTCACCTTCAGGTGTCAAGAGGATAGCGGCATTATCTTCAAATTGCACGGAGACTCCATCTTTCCTTCTGTAAGGTTTTCTCTGTCTAATTATAACGGCTGGAAGAATTTGTTTTCTTAAATCAGGTTTTCCTTTACAGACCGTGACTAAAACCATGTCTCCAACATGGGCAGCCGGCAGCCTTCTTAGTCTACCTTTGTAACCTATTACACTGATTATTTTGAGCCTTTTTGCTCCAGTGTTGTCAGCACAATTTACAACGGCGTTGACAGGTAATCCTCGAGCTACATGAGGGTTATAATCCATTATGCCTTTACCTGAAAGAGCTCGAGTTTTTGGCCGTGGCATATTAATCCTCCTGCAACTTTTCAATTACTACAAAAGAAATCGTTTTACTTAGTGGACGGCACTCAGCAATTTTAACAACATCGCCTCTTTTTGCTTCTATGCAAGAAGGATTGTGGGCAGCAATGTGACTATGTCTTCTATCATATCTAAGAAATTTTTTCTCATAATGATGATAATCTCGTCGAACAACCACTGAATTCTTCATCTTATCACTAACTACTGTTCCTACAAATACACGTTTTCTAATAGACAGAGAACCATGAAAAGGACACTTTGAATCTTTGCATTCTTGGTTAGCTGTATGTGCCCTCTTTTTTTGCATTTATCTTCTCCTCCTTTTTCTTGTCCTCTCAACAGGTCTCCCTACTATCTTATCTCCCATGATCTTAACTCGTTGTCCACTTGGAAGAGTGAAGTAGAAAATGTTATTCTTCTTTGGAACTGCCTTTTTTTCACAATTATCTGATATAATAATCATGTTCCTTGTTTCATTAACAACTTTACCTGTGATTTCTACATTGTCTGAAAAAGAGCTTAAAAAAACATTAACGTGAAGTCCTATTAGTTCATGATTAGTAAGATTTTGTTGTGATATTGTCCTCATCTGTTTTCGACACCTTTAATGTTTTTTCTCTTCTCCTCGTTTTTAATTGTTAAAATTCTGGCAATTCCCTTTCTAATTTCTTTTATCCTAGCTGGGTTTTCTATGCTTCCTCCTGCCTTCACCATGGCTTTAACCCTCATAAGTTCTGTATTAAGCTCTGTAAGTTTCTTTTCTCTCTCCTCATTAGTGTATTTACGAATTTCTTCCATCCTATGTAATGGCATTAGATTTCTCTCTCCTCTGTTAAAGTTTCCACCTCTTTTTCCTCATTTTCTATCACACCTTCCTTTTTTGGAGATAAGATTTTTACTCTGTCAGGAAACGTAGCGTCTCTTGGAATAATACTGACTTTTACACCAATCATTCCGGGCTTCAGTTGTACATGAGCTACAGCAGTTCTTGTATGTTTTTCTGCTGGATAACCAGATTTAGGGATATAGCCTTTACGAAACTTTTCAAACCTATGTCGTCTACTCCTTAGTTTTCCACTTATTACTATCTCTACTCCCTGAGCGCCAGCTTCCATGATTCGGTTTAATGTCCAAAAACATGCTCTGCGAAAGTGTACTCCTCGCTTAAGATCTGAGGATATTTTTGAAGCCATAATATTAGGGTTAAATTCCGGTATCTCAATCTCAGCCACAGCCACTTGAGGGTTGGCTAAGCCAAATCTTTGTTCCAGAATCCTTGTTAGCTCTCGCACGTTCTCTCCTCTTCGCCCTATGACAATGCCAGGTTTCATAGCATAGATTGTTATACGCGTTCCAAGAGGAGTTCTAGTTATTTCAGCTCTTCCATATCCTGCTCTTTCTAATTCTTTACTTAGAAATTCATAGATTTCTTCATTTCGAAGAGCTTCACTGATAAAATGTTTAACTGCTGACAAAAGATCACTTCATTTCTTCAACAATCATTTCAATATGACATAAGGTGTTGTGGCTTGGTGTAGCTCTTCCGAAAGCTCTTGGTACGTAGCCTTTTATCTTTCGAGATCTTTGAGCTGCAATATGAACTATTTTAAGCCTGTCTATGTCTAAACCCTTGAACTCTGCATTTGCTTCAGCGTTGTCTAAAACCTTCATAATTTCCTGAGCTGTCTTAACAGGGTAACGTCCTGCATAGAACCCTTCAATTCCCGTTTTATGTCCAACCTTCTTTTTATGATGCCGATAAGGAACCGCTTTTCTCTTATCAATTACTTCTTGAAGAAAAATTCTAGCCTTATCTAGAGACATGTTCCTGATCTTTGTACAAACTTCTCTAGCAGCTTTTGGCGAGATTCTTAAATCTCGTCCACTAGTCTTCGCTGTTCTATCTGGGTCCAGACCCATGACTGAATAGTTCCATTTTGGCATATTTTTACCACTTTAAGTTGCAGAACTACAAAACAAAATCATAATATTAAAGCTTTTGTGATAACTCGCTGATTTTATGAATTAACTGGCTATTTTAATATAGAAACCCAGTTTTAATTGAAAAAGTGACGCTTTTTTAGGCCTTTCACTTTAATGGAACATACATGCTTGAACGTGAAGCACCAATTCCAGGCATGCCATGTGTTACCCTTTTTCTAGTTAAAGTAAATTCTCCAAGAAAACGTCCTATTTTTTCAGGTATAATTTCAACAGGTATAAACTCTTTTCCGTTATGAACACTAATTGTTAATCCAACCATTTCTGGCAGGATAACCATATTTCGACAGTGCGTTTTTACTGTCACCTCTTTTCCTTCTTCTCTAGCCTTCTTCACTCGCCTAAGTTTCTCTATAAATATTCTTTGTTGACGTGTTAACCCTCTTCTTAAAGATCTTCTCTGTCTTGCTGGTAAAATACGTATGAAGTCATCCATGGAAAGCTGTTGTAGCTCTTCTGTCGTGTATCCTTTATAGGTGAACACTCTGGACATTATAAGTTTCAGCTCTTGCGTATGTTTCAGGAAGCGTAAAACACGAGGACTGTATTTAAATATTTTAATCTTGATCGGAACTTAACTCAAATTTGAATATCAATTAAAACTATAGAACCGGCGTCATCGTTTTCTCTTCTTTCTGCCTGACTGTCGAGGAGCAATGTGGCCAACTTTTTGGCCAGGCGGTGCATGTCTTGAAACACTCGTAGGCTTCAAAGATCGGCTTTTATGGCTACCCCCACCATGAGGATGCAAAGCAGGGATCATAGCTACTCCTCTAGTCACAGGATAAGCACGACCTTTGGCTTTCATCCACTTTGCTTTCTTACCCGCCTTCATGAAAGGCTTGCTCGTTCTCCCTGAACCTGATATGATACCAATAGTGGCCCTGCATGAGGAGTCCAAGACCGTGGATTTACCTGACGGAAACTTGACTATGATTCCTTTAGGTGTTTGTGCAATGACAGTAACATAGGCTCCGGATGATTTTGCTGCTTTCCCGCCATCTCCAACTTTTAGTTCAATATTGTTAACTATAGTTCCTAAAGGGATTTGGCCAAGGGGAAGAATGTTTCCAACCTTAACTGGGGCTTCTGATCCAGCAAACACTTGCTGACCAACAGATAAGCCTTCTGTAGCGACACTATAAAATGTGTAACCTGTCTCAAGTTTGATTTTAGCTAAAGGAGAACCTCTTCCAGGATCGTGGATCAATTCCTCAACAATCCCTTTTAGGAGTTTATCTTCCGTAATCTTAGTTATGATTGGATATTTAGTTGCACTTACCCTCTTGTGGGTTGGAGCTTTGAAGGTTGAACTTCCTCGACCTTTTCTCTGGGCTCTAAGTCTTTTTCCCATTTAACTCGGCCTCTATAATATTCCTAGTTTAATCGCCAAGTCTGAAGCTTTAAACTCAGGACGCAGTTTAATGTAGGCTTTCTTCAGGCCTTTTGAAGTAATTACTATGTTAACGTCAGAGATTTTTGTTTCATAAAGTTCTTCAAAAGCTTTCTTTACGTCATTTTTTTTGGCTCTCAAGTCCACTATAAAGGTCAGTTTATTCTCTGTCTCAATTAATGAGACCGCTTTTTCGGTCATAAGTGGATAAAACACGATTTTCTGAAATTTGGTTTTTACCATGTTTTTATCCTCATATAAACATTTTTCCAACTTTCTTAATCGCAGATTCAGACCATATAGTAAGTCTGCCTGGATGAGTGCCTGGAGCAAGTAGTTCGGTATTGAGTTGTTCAACTGTGACAACGTTTACTCCTGGAAGGTTTCTTGCGGCTCTACTAATTCCATCATCTTCAGCTACAACGATTAAAGGCCCCACTCTTTTCTTCATCTTTCTTCCTCTGCCTGTCCCTTTTCCAGCTCTTACTTTTTTGTTATTTTTAACCCTTAACACATCTGGCCAAATACCTAATTGCATAAAGGTTTTTTTAACCTGTTTTGTTCTCGTAAGTGTTTGAATTTTATCTGATACTGCAATAGGGAACTCAGAGACTTTACCTACATTGTGGCCCCGGGTGACTACAGTGTCTCTGTTTGCAGTTGCAGCTATTGCTGATGCGAGAGCGTGTTTTCTCTCCTTTTTGTTAATATGCTTCTTTATCTTTTTTTCAGCTTTAGGGGGGTGAGCTTGTCGTCCTCCTACAGTTCCTGGCGCTAACGCTGCTTGTCCAGCTTTACGATATCTTGATCCCTTGACTCTAGGTAATCTGGCAATGCCAAGTCCAGTTCCACGTGATTCAGCCGTCGTCCTTTTCCCAGCCATTGGATCTCGACCTTGTGGTTGAATTCTATGAGATTGTCCAGCTATTACGACCTTTTTAATAACATCTAACCTTAAGGATGTTTCAAACACTTTTGGAAGCGTGATCTTCTTTGATGGTTTTCCACTCAGATTAAGTACTTGAGCCATTTTCTATTTTCTCCGATTTTAATTCTACGCAGTTATTCCCATCATAGTTATTTGAGTAGCAGATTCAGGAACATATGTTGGTGGTCGAGTTGCATACCTCAATTTTATCAAACGTTTCGCTGAGCCTGGAACACTTCCACTTAACAGAACAAAATCGCTTTGAACCACTCCATAATGTGGGAAACCTCCCTTAGGCGAAGCTCCATCTCCATTCACACCAATCTTCAGAATACGTTTGTTTCTCTCTGTTCTATGATGAAATCCTGTCTGACCTGCTCTAGGCACACTGTACATAACATACGCAGGATTCCATGGTCCAATGCAAGCTACTTCTCTGACTGTTTTGTTTGATTTATGTTGTTTTCTTTTAATTCCCCAGCGTTTTACAGGACCCTGCCATCCTTTTCCCTTAGTAACTGCAATGACATCTACAAACTGTCCTTCTTTAAAGCTATCAGATACTCTAATTTGCTTACCTAAAATCTTCTTAGCAAAATCAAATTGATCTTTAATCGTACCACCATCTATTCTTGTTTCCATGATATCCGGTTTCTTCTGAGGAACTGCGGCTAAACGTGGTTGTGTGCAGAATATAAGATGAAAATGATGGATTTTTTCCAAATCTTTTTCAAGTTCTTCTAATTTTTTATCTGTTTCAAAGCTTTCAGGAATAGAGACTAGTTTTTTGAGGTCTTTTGAGGTTTTTTTCATCCAAACCTCTGAAAAAGTTTTCATACCTTTACCTGTCTGAATGTAAGCTTTGACTCCACATGCTAACATTGGTGGAGTTTCAATTACAGTAATGGGTGTAAAAACCTCCTGTCCAAATGTAGGTGAACCTCGATGGTCACTTACAAGATAAACATAACTCATTCCTGCTTTATACCCAGCAAAGCTAAGAAGCATTGGAGAATCACCCTCGACTTTAGGCCAATAGTTTATTTTGCCGATGTGACTTGAAGCACGTCCCCTTGGCAAATAAGCTAATGACCCGTGTTTTGGCGCATGTTTGCTACGATGTCCCATTTTACATACCAACCTAAGATAGATTATTCAAAGCTGCTAAGGAAGCAAAGACTGCTTCTTCTGTTCGAACTGTCTCTGTTCCTTGAAGAGGTATCGTATTGATTGTGAAATCAAACACCTTCTCTAGTTTAAGGTTTTCGCGTTTCAGTATTTCTTTTAAGCCTTCCCTAGGGGAACCGAAAGCGATTAATATATTTCTGGATTTTTCCCATCTTTCTTTAATGTTTTTAGCTACCCTACAAAGGAGCGTTCCTTTTTTAGAGGTCGCAATACATAGGTCAAATTTTCTTCTTCTAATGGTCATTCCTAATGGAAGTTTAGAATCAGTAACACGATATCCCCAATATAGCTTTATCTCTTTACTCGTTGCTAGACGAGCCTCTGGCTGTTCTTTTTTAAGATTTGTTATTCTGATAGACGCTCTCTTGTTTCTTGGTAATGTTACTCCATATAAAACCGCATTTTTATCAACACCGATATCTACTATAGTCCGCTTTTTTTCAGACTTAATTACAAATCCTTCGCGGAGCTCATTTAATTTTAAATCTTTAATACTTTTAGAGCTAGGGTGATGAGGGGTTCTGAGAGGGGGTA
>JAGMEO010000025.1 GCA_023128135.1 Candidatus Bathyarchaeota archaeon
AACTTCAGAAAACTAAGGATGATGGCAGATTTACAAAATGATCTCTTTTTCTAAAGACGATGGAACACACACAGACAGGTTATTCAGAAGCAATCCAACTTAAAAGAATAAAAAGAGATTACTGGAGAAGTCATAGTGGGCATTAAGTTCAAACCTTCAATCCTTTCAATTCATAAGATGAATAGCAGATGAAGAATCCCAGAAGTGTAAAGGATGAAAATAGAATGCGTTATTTTTGATCTTGATGGTGTTTTAGTAGACACTGTAGAGGCATGGATGAAGATACATTGTGAAGCGGCTAAAAAGTTTGTACCAAACCCACCAGCTGACGAAGAGATTGATAAACTTGTATATACACCTACATCAGAGTTTGTGGATCGTCTCCTTCCTGAGAATATTGAGATGCGTGATAAAATTGCAAGGAAGATGCATGACTATATTCAAAACCATATGGAAGATATGATCACGTCATCGTGTGTTAAAGAAAAAGAAGGAGCAAGAGATCTATTAAGAAAGTTAAAGCAAGAAAAAATCAAGATAGGTCTAGTTACAAACAATGAGAAAAAATTTACTAAGCAAGTAATTAGCCATTTTGCTCTTCAAAAATTCTTTGATGCCGTAATAACAAAAGATGATGTGAAAAACACGAAACCTCATCCAGAACCATTATTGAAAGCCATCGAACAGTTAGGATGCCCATTAGAAAACTGTATTTATATAGGAGATACTGAAGCAGACGTTATTGCAGGTAAGTTAGCTGGCATAATTACAGTGTTATTCTATGGTACCCAAAAAAAAGTTATGACAGCCCCAGATTTCACAATCAAAAAACTAAATGAAATTCTAGCTTTAATTAAATAGCCAGTTACAGTGAAGAGGTTACAATACCAGTTAAGTGCTTATCACTTATTCAAGTCAATCCTTAACAGATGAATGATCCTTGAATAATATCAAGGGAGGAAAAATAATCTTGAAAAAAACAAAGATCTTATGCACTATTGGTCCTGCCAGTCTTGCTAGATTAATACAAGAGAGAATGTATCAAGCAGGAATGAATGGTGTCCGAATAAACACAGCCTATGAGGATGTTAAGGAATACGAGGAGAGGATCAATAACATTAGAAAAATCGGTGAGATTCCTGTATTTTTAGACATAAAAGGGCCAGAATTAAGACTGTATGTATCTAAAACAATGTCTATTAGAAAAGGTGACGTTGTCACTGTAGGTTTAGAAGATCAAGCATATTTCAATCATGACATTTATGATCAATTAGACGTTGGCGATAAAACTCTAATAGATGATGGCTTATTCCAAACCGAAGTCGTAAGAAAAAGTGGAAAACAGGTTCAGCTTTTATTTAGAGATGACTGTGTGCTTAAGGATGGAAAAGGAGTAAACATTCCTGGGAAATCGTTGAACACGCCGTGTCTAACTGAAAGGGATATTGAGATAATTGACTTAGCGAAAAGAAAAGAGGTTGAATACATAGCGCTTTCCTTTACAAGAAATCGCGATGACATACTTGAATTAAAAGGAATGTTAGACGATGTTGATACTGGCATTGTAGCAAAAATTGAGAGTGCACGTGGTCTGGAAAATTTCAATGAGATTTTGGAAGTCTCTGATGGAATAATGATCGCGCGGGGAGATCTTGGTGTTGAGCTTCCTTTAGAGGAGCTTCCTCTTATACAGAAGCAGTTGATTAGACAATGCAATCAACAGGGAAAACTGGTCATTACTGCTACTGAGATGTTGGAGTCTATGATTGATAACTCTAGACCAACTAGAGCTGAGATCAGTGACGTCGCTAACGCAATATTAGACGGGTCAGATGTGGTTATGCTCTCTGGAGAGACCGCTATCGGGAAATATCCTGTCGAAGCCGTTGCAATGATGGCTAGAATAGCTGAAAAGATAGAGCCGTCAGTTGTTAGTAGAGTTACGGAAGAGAAGTTTCAGAACATATCTAGAAGCATTAGTAGGGCGATCTGGCAAATAACGAAGTCAATGCCCATAGATAAAGTCGTGGCTTTAACTAGGTCCGGGTATACCGCGAGAATGATAACTAGGTTTAGATTGGAGCAGCCTATTATCGCTGTTACCCCTAGCATCATGGCTGCTAGGAAGCTTCAAATCTTGTACGGAGTGCAATCTATCAAGTTTGACTACATGCAAAAGAAAGATCACATTGTTTCGACTGCCAAGATGCTTTATTCAAAGGAGTTGCTCAAGGAAGAAGAAGTGGTCTTGTTTTCAGCGGGTTTCAGAACTTACACAAGTCATGCAAGTAACTTGATTGAAATCCATAAAGTTGGCAGCTTGTTAAAGTTCGAGAAAAATAATAAGGCAAAGGACTAAAACAGTCTGATAAGGTTGTAGACCATTCTTATTTACATCATAGATGTTCAAAAAAAATAAAAGAGAAGACAGTAATGCGATAAGGAAGATGAAGGAAACGTGATTTAATGCTTATACAAAGAGAAGAAATGCAAGAAGTTGCCAAGGGCTATAAAGAACCAGTAGTTCTCAACCTGGGTTCGCATTCTGCTTTAGATGCTTGGCAGGGTCAAAGAAATTATGGTTTAAGAAGCATTATTTATGTTCCGCCTCAAAGAGCCAGAATCTATCTACAAAACCCTATGGTTGGCGAACCCAATGAGCCAATAGAGGAATTACCGAGATTAGTTAGAAAAGACATCATTGTTGTTAACGATCTAAACGACATAAAAAAAGACGAGAAGTGGAAGACTGCAATAATAATCTGCGAAAAATATTCTGATATAATAAAATATGTTGATGCTTTAGTTGAATTAGAATGTCTTCAAATTCCGAACCGCGCTTTTTCTGTCTATGTCGGTGGAGATGAACGATGCAGTGTAATTGAAGAGAAATTCAAGGTTCCATTAGTTGGCTCAAGAAGATTATTGAAGATTGAAAACCGTGGTGAATTAGAAAAAGATTATTATTGGTTTGCTGAAGAAGCGGGAATACCTACACCAAGCTCTTATGAATATGAGGTAAGGAAAAATGGAATTGAATTTAAACAGCCTGTTAATGAGCCAGTAATTCTCAAAGCGGAGCATGCGCATAGAAAATTTGAAAGGGAATTCATATTCGCGGCTGACTCCGCGCATCTTGAAGAGAAGGTTGAAAAAGAGCTCGCGAATGGAAACCTGACTTTAGAAGGTTTAAGGACCGCAAGAGTCGAGCAGATTGTGTTGGGTCCTCATGCGAACTTCAATTTTTTCTATTCACCTTTAGACGCAAAAGAGCATTGGGGTGACGTTGAGAATTGGTTCGCAAAAATACATAAAACATCTATTGCAAATGCTCGGATTCACCTTGCAAATCAGCTCTTTTCAATCGATGAAAGAAGAGAAACTATACTTGACGGGTTGAAAAGACTTCCAATTGATGTTCAAGAAAGAATAAAGAGAGTTCCTTCTTTTGAAGTAACAGCACACGCAATCTTGAGTTTAAGAGAATCGTTGTTAAAAGACATTCATAGATACGCGGACGCATTTCTTTTTGCCACAAGAGAACATGAATTTCCAGGAATAATCGGAGCTTGGTGTCTTCAAACCCTGATTACTTGGGATAAAGTATCAAAGTACGAACTGAAGCCTAAAAACAAGTTTGAAGCAACAATCGGTAACGAACCTAAAACAGCAGCAGATTACGGCTTATACGATACATCCGCCCAGAAAGAACTGTTTATGCACATTCCAGTCACACAAGACGTGGCACTGAGGCATGGTGGAGGAACTAATGTTCACATGGGAATCGGCTCACAATATGCCAACGCAAAATATCAAAGAAGAATTAGCATGGGTGACAGAATAGCGTTAGAGATCAGAAGAGCATGGAAGAAAGGATTACTTCACGAGATAGTTACATAAATTGCTATCAATTTATTTTGAATCCTACTTTTCTGATCGAATTATTTTTTACCTCTTTTATATGGTTTGCCAAGGGCTGAAGGGGCTCCAACACGTTTTTTGAAAGATTCTTTTGCACTTACCACCAACACCAGCATTGTGAAAATAAACGGTAAAGTTCCTAAAAGACTTGGAGAGATTCCTAAGGGCTGTAAACGGTACTGTAGAGCTTCTATACCACCAAAAATCCAAGATCCTAAGAGAGCGCCAACAGGATCCCATGAAGCGAAGATAGTCAGTGCTATCACTATCCAACCTCTTCCAACAGTCATGTTCTGCGTCCATGATGGTATGTATGAAACTGAAAGATACGCGCCTGATAATCCAGCAAGCGCCCCCCCAAAAATTGTACATAGGTAGCGAACAAGGTTGACGTTGATGCCAAGCAGATCGGCTGCTTCCGGATTTTCTCCAACCGATCTTATTATAATTCCCATTTTTGTCTTGTACAGCATTAACCACAATATTGGGACTAGAAATATGAAAAAATAAACTAGCAAATCAAAATTGAATAAGATGGGTTTTAACGAATATCCAGGTATTCCAATGTATTGTAAACCAATTAGACTGCTTAGCCCTGAACCAAACATTGTTAACGCAATACCAGATACATATTGATTCACTCTTAGTGTAATGCTCATGAAACCATGTATGAGTGCCATTCCTCCACCCACTATAGTGGCTACCAAAACCCCGAGAAATACATTACCAGTTATTTGGGCAACACCGAAAGCAGAGACCGCGCCCATGATCATCATTCCTTCCACTCCAAGGTTAATTACACCTGATCTTTCTACGATTATTTCACCTAAGGTGCCAGCTAATAGTGGTGAACCCGCTCTGATGGCTGCTCTAAATGTAGTCAAGATAAACATTATGATTTCTTGTGTCAATTTCTCTTCACCTCTCAGCTTTAGAGGAAATTTCAAATGATATTTTGTTTCTTAGGAAGAAATCTCCACTCAACATTGAGAATAGGATAACTCCATTGAAAATCTCGATTATACCTATTGGAAGACCAAAGACTATCTGTAACATTTCTCCTCCCACTAAAAGACCACTGTATAATATTGACACGAGTATTGTGGACAGTGGGTGTAACCTTCCAAGCCAAGCAACTATTATCGCTGTGAAACCGTAGCCATGCGAAATGTTTGGTTTAAGTCTGTGCTGTATCCCTGCTACTTCACCCACTCCTGCTAAACCAGCTAAACCACCGCTTATTATCATAATTAATAAGACAATTTTTGCATAGTTTATTCCAACATATTTTGCTGCTTCAGGATTTTTACTTAGTGTACGAATCTCAAACCCTAGTTTTGTACGATTAATGAGAACATAGATCCCTACAGCTGCGACGATTGCAATTATGAGTGTTGGATAATGTATGCGCGTAGCGCCGATTGTTGGCAATTGTGCCGATGACGAAAACTTCTCTGTGAAGGGAAAACCCCACTCTTCTTTTCCTCTCCAAGGTCCATATACAAGATACTCTAGGATCTTCATAGCGATATAGTTCATCATTAAAGTGGAAATCACTTCATTTGTTTGGAATTTTATTTTCAGTATTGCTGGTATTAGACTCCATATTGCACCACCGACAAAACCAAAAACGAACATGGTTGGAAGCAATAGATATGCTGGCCAGTTGGAAAATGATAATGCTATACCAGAACTAAATATTGCGCCCATTAACAGTTGGCCTTCTGCACCAATGTTCCAAATTGCTGTTTTGTAAGTAATTGTAAGCCCTAAAGAACACAACATTAAAGGTATCGATTTCGTTAAGGTTTCTGAGATACTGTATGCGCTACCAAAAGCCCCGTAGAACATCTTTTGGTAGGCTAGAATCGGATTTACTCCGTAAGAGAGAAAGATTATTGTGATTAAAGGTATGGACAATAGAGAGGACATGATGGAGATAATAATGGTTTGTTGTCTGGTTACAACTAGGCGGTCCTCAATTTTTAGCTTCAACGATTAACTCCTTTTTAGGTGTTGTTCCAGCCATCAACATGCCAATCTCTTCAAGGTTAGCTTTCTCAGTTTGAAAGGTTTTCATTATGCTTCCTTCAAATAGAACTGCTACACGATCACTGATAGAAAAAATCTCTTCTAGATTTTCTGAAATAAGTAGTATTGCAGCCCCTTCTCCTCGCTGCTTTAACAATAATTGTCTAATTTGTTCAGTCGCTGCCACATCTAATCCATAGGTTGGATGTGAGGCAATTATTAACCTTGGTTTTCCATAAAGTTCTCTAGCAAGTATTAACCGTTGAATGTTTCCACCAGACAACAGTTTAGCTGGAGTGTCGATGCTGGGAGTAAATATATTATATTTATCTATTAAGTTGCTTGCGTGTTTGTTTATGTAGTTCTGTTCAAGAAAGAAGCGTGTCGAAAACGGGGGTTTTCTGTAATCTCTCAGGATTAGGTTATCGCAGACACTCATGTCACTGACAATGCCTATTCTCATACGATCTTCAGGTATATGTGCGACACCTGCATCTGCAATTTTTCGGGCGGAATGATTTGTTGCCTCTTTTCCGAGTATAATTACATTTCCTTTTGTTGCTTTACGTGATCCTGTTAGAACCTCAATAAGTTCCTTTTGACCGTTACCCGCTATACCTGCTATTCCTAAAATTTCATTTTGTCTCACATGGAATGAGACATTCTTTAATGCCAGTAGTCCTCTGTCATCCAAGGCGCATAGATCTTTAGTTTCTAAAACTACCTTGCCTGGATCGATGATTGATTTATTTAAATGAAAAAGGAGCTCGTATCCAACCATCATTTTTGCAAGTTCTTTTTTGGTTGTTTTAGAAACCTCGACGGTTTTCACTAACTTGCCTTTTCGAAGCACACTGACACGATCGCCAACAGACATAACTTCATCTAGTTTATGAGTAATGAAGATAATAGTGTAGCTTTCAGAAGTCATTTTTTTAAATACTTGAAAAAGACCTTTTATTTCTTGGGGAGTAAGAATAGAAGTAGGCTCGTCAAGAATAAGAACGCGGGCGTTTCTTGAAAGGGCTTTGACAATTTCTACGCGTTGTTTCTCTCCTGCGGATAGTTGCCAGATTTTAGCATCTATGTTAACATG
>JAGMEO010000026.1 GCA_023128135.1 Candidatus Bathyarchaeota archaeon
CCTTCAAGTTCACCATTAGATACTCCAAGATGTTCAAGGATCGACCTCAATTTTTTCAGAAATTGACGAGCTTCAGCTGGAGATTTCAGATCTGGCTCAGTCACAATTTCGAGAAGCGCAATACCAGATCGATTGTAGTCAACAAGTGTGTATGGCGACGTTTTGATTGTGCCTAGATGTACAAGTTTTGCAGGGTCCTCTTCAAGCTGTAACCTTATAATTCCAACTTTCTTCTGTTTGTGATTGCCTTCAATTTTCAATGCGCCCCCTGTCGCTATAGGAATGCCTCCGGCTTTATCGTATTGAGAGATCTGAAAGTTCTTTGACATATCAGGGTAGTAATAGTTCTTTCTGAAGAAGTTTGTCTTCTCAGGTATTTTTGAGCCTAATGCGAGGGCAACCATAACTGCATCTTTTACCGCTTTCGCGTTTAAAACTGGTAGAGCGCCAGGAAGACCCAGACAGACCGGGCAGACATGGCTGTTAGGGCCTGATCCTCTATAATCTGACGGACACCCACAGAAAAGTTTAGTTTCCAAATCAGTGAGCTGGCAGTGAACTTCTAACCCAATTATAACGCCTGATGTTTTTTTACTCACTTCTAGACCTCTGTGCGGACAGTCTTAAAATTATTATTTTTATTTAGAAAAAGTAGCCAATTCTACTCAAATATTTCTATTATGTTTTTTAAGTTTTAAACTGACTTCTATATTTTGAACTTTCCTTCTTTCATGACAGTCTTGCCATCTACGACGACTGTTGGTTTTGTCATGACTAGATCCCAGTGGATGCTGCTGTCGTTTTTGCCACCATAAGCTGGACCTTTGTTACTGCCTATTGCTATGTGCACGCTACCTAAGACTTTTTCATCAACAAGTATATTGTTTATGAAAGTAGCTTTCGGATTAAGCCCCATGGCAAACTCGGCTATTCTGTCTTTATCACCGGTCGCTGAGTCAAGCACTTCCTTAAAACCTTTCTTCCCTTCTTTAGCGTCGTATTCAACGACTTTTCCTTCTTTGAATACTAGGCTGAGGTCTTTCACTTTGTGGCCAAAATAGTATGTGGGTACATCAAAGAAGACAGTGCCTTGAGCGCTTTCCTCTATAGGACAGACAAAAATTTCTCCACAAGGCAAATTCAATCCAACATCTTCCATAGCTACATCTTCTTCACTGATCACACCATCATCAACGATCCACTTTCTTCCTGTGACTTGAAAAGTCAAGTCTGTTCCTAGAGAAGATGTTAGATGAACCTCTTTAGAACCAGCTAAAAAGTCGGCAATTGCAAAGCCTTTCTTTGCGAGATCCTCATAATCAATGTCAAGAGCAGACCGAATACTGTTTTTAATCTTATTAAACGGAACATCAGTCTCTTTTGCTCGTTCTCTTGTCGGATAAGCAACAGCTGCCCAGCGCGTTTTCCTCTCATCGATCTTATCACTAATTGGTTTTCTACCTCTTCTCCAAGCTCCAATTCTTGAGAGAGGAACTGAAGAAAGGGCAGGTCTACCTATGCCAATATAAGCATCTGTTTCTCCTATAGCTGCAAGTTGATGTTTTGGAGTGGATTCTATGTATTTTTCTTCAGGTTCAGTTAAGGCTCTCCTCATGTAGTTGCTGGAATATGTTGTTATAATAGGCTTGGCTCCCACCAAGGCACATTCAAGAGCCATTGCTTCAGCTAAATCCAACGCGTCTCTCACTGAGGATATGTAAACATTTTCTCCTTCTGCTACCCGTATGGATTCTCTGATAACCTGTCTAGCAAATCGTTTATTGAATGTTTCGTCCAAAATTACTTCCTCATCTATCTGTGTCATTGTGAAATACTAAATTAATTCTTACTTTACACATTAAAAGAGTTAAATAGATAATTAACTACCTTTTTTTTCATTAATCTCTTTTAAACTGGTTTTAGCTAATTCCTAACATCTTTATAATTAATAGATTTAAAATTTGTCAAAATACACCTGACTATCAATTTCTTGATTATTGTTCAATAAATTAAGTAAATACAAAAACTATATTACATGATTATGGGAGATATTTTCCTCCTTCTTTTCTAATTGTTTCAAAGCAGTTCTTTTGTGTAACTCTGATTACGCTGAGGGAACCCTCAGTATGTCTTTGATTTTTAGTATTCTATTGTATTTTCTTGTACTGGAGAAGTGCTTAAGTTACAGTATCTTCGATGCGACGCAATCAACTTTTATTTAGTTCACGAATTAGTAGGTTTTTTATGGATTCATCAAAGATTGTCTCTGCAATTTTTTTATAACCTAATGTATTAAAGTGAAGGCCGTCGCTAGAATAATCAGATCTGAGCCTTCCAGTCTCCGCATTACACGTCTTTATAAATAAATCGACACAAATTATCCCCCTCTCACTACAAAAGCCCTTTAACAATTGATTAAGTTTCAATCTAGGTGGGATCCCTTCGTCCCATATAAGAATGGAAGGTACAGTACACCCTATTGGCTCTATCCCATTATCTATAGCCATCTCAAACATTTTTTTGAGATTAGAGAAAATCTCTTTAACGGGTAAACCCCAGCCTATATCGTTTGTTCCACCCAAGATTATAACGTAATCTGGGTTAAAGTTGATAACATCTTGTTGAATCCTTTGAAGCATACCATGTGTCAGATCGCCATCAACTCCTCTATTCGTTATTCTTATCTCAATAATATCACTCTTTCCCGTTTTTTTAAGAAAATCATTCGCTATTTCCATTAAGAAACGTGAATATGATTGATTTGCCAACCCTGGAGAGGTAGAACCAACTGTGAGGCTATTTCCTATCGCCACAAAAATGATCGTTCTAACCATAATACGAGCTGTCCTAAAAAATCTTGTTTTACTCATGTATATTATAATACTTTATCAGGTTTCGTTTAATTGATGTGGGATAACTTGTGTGGTCAATAGTCAAAGGATAGGGTGAATTATTGTTAAATTGATAGTGTCCTGCAGGTTTTATGGTAGATCGCAATGGCAGAATAAAAGTCATGATACCTTCTCTTCTTCTAGCTGTTGTATCGATTCCTATGTTTATTTTTTCTCAAAACTTTTGAAACTGATCAATACATGATTAAATATAATGATCAATTGCTTCTGATCATGGTTTGTCTATGATTACGCTGAGGAAACCCTCAGAGTAACTTCTGATTTTCTTACCAAATTGGATTTTAATCATCTCTGCGTCGTGTTCGGGCTCTCGATCTTAACAAATTCTGTATTATTTATTTTGATTCATTTCCCCCATTAATCGCAAATCTCGTGTCTGCTCGATGTAAAAACTATGTTAATAAGTTGGTATGAGCAACTGTAACAGAAGGTATTTGTAAAAGAGGTGAAGAACTTGACAACAGGTGTAGTGAAAAGATGGTTAGATCGAGGCTACGGATTCATCGAAGCCGACGACGGAACAGAAGTTTTTGTCCACAGCTCGGGGATACAGGGTAAGAGCATCCTAACAGAAGGAGAAAAAGTAGAGTTTGAGATCGAGCAAGGTCCAAAAGGTCCAAGAGCAGTAAAAGTGAAACCAATTTCTTAAACGCGCGTATTTCACGCCGGAACGTTTGGACTGACTACGCATCTTAATATAATGATCGATGGCATCTATCGGTGACCTGTCTCTGATTGGACTGACGGGAGCCCTCAGAGTGACTATGTTTTTACATTCCATCAGGATATGGATATCCACTCTGTTTCATTTCAGAATATATGGCATCTAAATCTGTTCTTGTGGCACGTCTATTTGTTGCGTTTTTCCGAATATAAGTTCCCAATTCTCTATGAGTATAAGGTTTATTTTCTCCTTCAGGAACCTCGATGAGTACTATTGGTTTTTCTTTCATTTTTAATCGATTAATTTGTACTTTTATCGTGGGATCAATGTTACTGGTGATTAGGTTGGTTTTTCGGTCACTCTCTTCTTGAAAGCCGGTTATTTGACCATTATCGCCTACTCCTAAGAAAAGTAAACCACCTGAAGTATTAGAAAAGGCAATTACTGTCTCTAAGAAACTTCTTTCTTGAAGGTCTTGTTTAAATTCGACATTTTCGTTTTCCCCATTTAGAATGATTCTCTCTAGTTGATCTTTTGTTCTTTCTGTTATGAATCCTTTTTTAGAGGGTACTCTTCCAAAGTCATAAACCACATTATCGATGCTTTCATTATGTCTTTTATCAATAATATGAGCGAGAACGTAAGATGGTTCTTTCTTCAATTGATATTCTGCGATTTGATTCTTTATTTCTATAACATCTGATGAAAACGATTCGGAATCAACGATGCAAAAGAATTTTCTGGTATTTTTTTAATAGCATCGTCAATCCATTCTACGATTTTCATATAGTAGCCTAATTCAGTTACAAGCTTCTTTGCGACTTCCTTGATCTGTTGGTAGTTTTCAAAGAATTTTTCTTTAGTTGAGAAGAGGTCGTAAAATGCGAGCTCCTCTTCTGTTAATTTTAATTCCTTTCCTTCTTTAATCGCTTTATTGATCTCCTCTGCGAGTTTTATTAATTCATCAATCACTTCGGTGGTAGTAATCAATTTGACATTGTACCGGTTGATCGTTGTTTGTAGATTCGTAAATTTTTAATATAAATTGGAGATGTTAGGTTTTATGTGTGTTTTGTGAAATCCTTGTCGTACGTATTTCTCTGTTCTAGATGTGGTAGGTCGCATACAATTGAGGAATATAGGCGTAGTCGATTCTGTCGGGATTGTGGCAGGTTTCTCTCTTATCGTGATAGGCGTGAAGCATCCCGGGTGAAGAGACATGTGGGTGGGGAGTGGCCTCTTTTTCCCTATGAGCCGTATCCGCCTCAGTTGAAGTTCATGAGAGATGTTAAGAACGTGGTGGGTGATGGTGGCGTGTTGGTGGTTGAGGCTTGTAATGGCTTCGGAAAGACCGTTTGCGCTTTATCCAGTGTTTTGCCTTTGGGTTCCAAGATCGTTTATGCGACTAGGACGCATGAGCAGGTTCGTCAAGTCCTGCTCGAGATTGAACGCGTGAACTTGAATTCTGCTTCTACGTTTTCAGCTGTGAGCCTTGCAAGTAGACAACACCTCTGTTTAAATGACAAGTGTAAAAGCACGTCCTCTATAGAGGCTTTAGAGGCATGTCAGATGCTGAGAGAGGCTGGAGAGTGCCCATACAAGGTTGAGGTTGGGTCACTTCGTCTTCCACCTGTGTTGTCGGCGGCGAGGCTTCGGAAAGAAGGCGAATCCAGAGGGGTCTGCCCCTACTTTCTAGCTAGAAAGGCGACTGAAAACTGCACAGTAGTAGTGGCTCCTTACCAGTACGTCTTTAACGAGCACATTAGATCCACCGTTAAGCTGGAGCTGAGTAACAGGATTCTGGTCTTCGATGAAGCTCATAACGCTGATAAGATTGCTCAGGAAGTCTTGAGCGATTCCCTCTCCGAGCGGACCTTGGAAAATGCTAAAGAGGAACTGAAGGCGGTGGAGGAGTCACATGGTTTTATCGATGATCTGTTGGCGTATCTAGATAGAAAGGTTTCAGTGAATGTTGCTACTGAACCAGGCTTCAAGTTGCGTGAAGAACTTGAAGACCTCCTCAGCGTAGAAAAGCTTGGATCCTTCGCGGATTCCTTTCAAGACATCGTGGAAGAGATTAGAAACCATAAGTTGGAGCAGGGCGATCGTTTGGCATGTCACCTGAACGGGGTGCTCACCTTTCTCTCCCTAGTAGGACAGAGTCTCGAATCCAGTTACGTGGCGATCTACAGAAGGTCATCCTACGGCTACAACCTGGTCGAGTACAAGTGCCTCGACCCCAGTCTAGCAGTTAAGCCCGTGGTTGATGGAGCCCGTGGAGCATTACTCATGTCGGGAACCCTGTCTCCCATGCAGCTTTTCTCTGAGATCATGGGACTGGAAAAAGCGGAGGCAAAAACCTACTCTTCAATAGCAGATCCTGAAAACATCCGCACCATAATCGACAGCTCAGTCACCACACGTTACAGCGAAAGAGGCACAGAGATGACCCGCCGTTACGGAGAAAACCTCTCTAAACTAGTTGCTAAGATCCCGAATGGAATTCTAGTTTTCTTCCCGCAACGAAAATTCATGATAGACGCCCTGGACACCTGGGGAAAAATGGGGTTGATGGAACGAAGAGAGCAAGCGTTTCTAGGGGGAAAGCCGGTGTTTGTCGAGGGAAGCCATGCATCGGAAAACAGGAGGGTTGTGGAAGAGTACAAGAAAGCTGCCCGAAGCAAGAACGGCGCTGTGCTGTGCGGCGTCTTTAGAGGAAGAAACGCGGAAGGCTCCAACTTCCCATACGAAGAGGCACGAGGCATCTTTCTGGTAGGAGTTCCATACGCGGATTACAGCGATCCCGTGGTCAAGGCTCAAATAGAATACTTCAACAAAAAGAGAAAAGGGCTGGGGGATAGATGGTATATCATGGACGCGTTTCGAGCAGCTAACCAAGCCATGGGACGTGGAATCAGACATCGAGACGACTGGTGTAACTTCTTCCTGATGGACCACCGCTACCTAAAATACCAAGAATTCATCTCAAAATGGGCTGTAACAAACGGAATTCAAGAAATCACTCCCCAGTGACATCAATCACCCTTATTATCGGTCGAGAACAAGTTATTTACTTGATGGAATCAATGTTATGTTTGAAAGGAAGAGGAAAATGAAGAGTTCTTATCTCAGCTCCAAGAATAATTCAATGATAACTCTATGATACAAGTTTAATTTTGATTCTTGAAGTCTTGATCGATCTATAATTAGGAAATTAAACAATCTTTAGAAAAATAATAGAAAATGTAATGATCGATGGCGTTTATCACTGACTTGTGTCTGATTAGACTGAGGAAAACCTCAGATTGACTCTTAATTTGTACTTTTTTATCATTTTCTAGATTAATGATATGGTCGATTTTTTTAAATTCTTTTTTTCTGTTCTTGTACTG
>JAGMEO010000027.1 GCA_023128135.1 Candidatus Bathyarchaeota archaeon
CATTTAAGGTAACATTTAGTGTTGCAACGTAACCATCAGTAACTTCTGGCAGGAATTCCACTTTAGATATAAGCCTTTTATCAGCGTAGAGCTCAACCCAATTTATCCAATGACCTAAAGTGTTTGGGTGCTCAACACCGTCAATTCCACCCACTTTAATTTTCACAGCAAATGGTTCTTTGGCTTTGGTTTTTTCAGGCACTTCCAAGATTGGAACATGTTTCTTAGCCATGTCAGGCAGGTTATCCCAGTCTGTAGGTTTGTTCAATTCTGTCAACGAAAAACCTTTGTTGAAGCTCAAACTTTTTCCTCCGTTATTTTAATCCTTGAAGTGTAGTCGTCTCAAAATCATACAAGTCTTTTTTGCGTTCACGAAACGGGAATACTATTTCAATGACCTGAATCTGTTTGAGAGATTAAACATGCTTTACAATCTTCTTCTGCCATATATGGGTCCAGTTGTTTATGGAGATCACACATTAGTTCTTTATCTCTTATTATCCTACATGCTCCGCATATGCTCGATATGATTTCTTGTCCAGATGCTTTGCCATTTTTCAATTGTACTGCAATGTTGCTTATTAGTTCATTAATCTTAGGTTCCTCAAGGTCTAGAACTGCTCCTCTTTCTCCTCTAACATACTGGCTCACAGCTGCTTGTGTAACACCCATGAGATCAGCTACTTCCACTTGTTTCAAATCGTAAATAGAAATGAGTTCCTTAGCTACCATTGCCCTAATACCAGGCAACACACTCTTGACAACAATCTCACAAGGCATTAACATGGAATCCCATTTCCCGGTTAATCATTAAAAAACTAAGCTTATAAATAACTATTGTTATATTAGACTATGTGCATTGAAGCTAACGAAACCGTTGAGGAAATAGCCCGACTAGCTACACATCAATATTTCAGCATAACTCGATATTTCCTCGAACTTAGACAGGTTTTATAGCATTTCATCACTAATCTTTCAACTCATTGGAAAACTTGCTACCTCAAAAACGGTTTCGAAAGCAACCATTATCCAGAAACTGAGAATAAAGTACAGTAACCAACATTTTTTATATTTTTGAACACTTTTGTTCTGCCGTATCTTTTAAGAGAAACGTGGATTTCATAGATGTTTCGAATGGATTCAAAACAGTTTAGAGATCTAAGCCCTGTACCATTTTTAATAATTTCAACCTTCGGGTTGAGTCTGCTCATAATTATGGTGTTTTATCCACCCAGTGCTACCGATAACTTTGTGTTTAGGAAGCCATTAATAGGAACTTTTCTTGTCATAGAATGTTTACTAGGTATGTTGGCAACTATTTATCCGAGACAATGTTCAAGAGTCTTTAAAAAAAGAGGCAAAAAACTTCCTTCTGAATCATCAATCAAAGCCTATAAAAAAACAAGATCTATTCGAGGTCATCATCCAGATTGCGAAAACTATTCAACTCACGTCTTTGAAATGAGGGGAAAATGTTACTGAAGCGGATGCACTGGGCTTTTTCTTGGAGCAACAATAACAATAGCTGGAACTTTTGTATGCTTTTTCGTTAACTTACCTTGTGAAGGAAGTCTTACAGTTTTTTCAATAGGTTGCATTGGCATCGTGTTTGGGTTACTTCAATCTTACTTGTTCGTTTCTCAGCACAGTTTTATACGAGTTCTTGTGAACGCTTTTTTCGTTTTTGGAGTTTTCCTTGCAATGATAAGCGTTGACAGCATACTTCAAAACACTTTTGTTGATCTTTTTTTGATTAGTCTAAGTTTCTTTTGGATTTATACTCGAATTGTTTTCTCCAGATGGAACCATGAGAGAATATGCCAATCCTGCAACATTGACTATTGCGAACATAAAGTAGTAAAAGGTTAATTAATCCCTCAGACACAAAGAAATAGCTAAAAGGGACTAGCACTGAAGACTTTCTCTGAACAAGACTCTGACGTTGTTTAATAAGAAACGAATTTTAAACCAGATAGTGTATGGGATAAATTGATTGAGCACATTTCTTGAAGTAGTAGAAGATAAACTCAACGATCTATATGCAAAGGTTAAACAAGATCTCCAAACCTCAGGCGTCATCAGCATCGCACGAAGATACTTTGTCATGAACGCCTTCGATGGCGCCCTAACCATATTCGGAATAATAATGGGATCATACTTCTCAGGCTTAAAAGATCCAACCATTATCATAAGCGCTGGCATTGGTGCATGTTTAGCCATGGGTATTTCTGGTTTTTTTGGAACCTACATGACCGAAAGAGCAGAGAGAATGAGACAGTTAAAAGAAATTGAGGAAGCGATGCTCACAAATCTTAGAAACTCAGAGTTGATGGAAAGCTCCCTGACAGCCTCTCTCTTCGCTGCGTTTGTTGATGGTCTTTCACCAATGCTCGCAGCTTTAGGACCACTCATACCCTTTTATCTATCTTTTTATTTACCTCTTTCAACTGATTGGATCTTTATTCTCGCGATTACAATCAACACTTTAATTCTATTTGGACTCGGAGCCTTCTTGGGTAAAATCTCCCGCGAAAACATGATAAAGTATGGATTGATAATGACTGGAACCGGGCTTTTAACTGCAATAATTTTGTTTTTAATTCAAGCTTAAGGAACTGTGAAATAGATCTATTTGTTTGTTTAATTAATAGTTTATATAGTAAAAACATAATATTAGCGATTGTTTCCGAGAGAGCTTTAATAATGTCGTTTATAATCAAACGTGTCGTTCTAGACGTTTTAAAACCTCACGAACCACCAATACACGAATTCGCTAAGCGGCTTGGGGAAATACCTCACATAACAACAGTGGACATTTCTACTCAGGCGATAGATGACAACACACAGACGATTCGAATCACAATAGAAGGTAATGAAATTCGATACGATGAAATTGACAAGAAAATTACTGAATTAGGGGCTTCCATTCATAGCGTTGACAAAGTAACTGCCTCAAAACCAAAGAGTTCAAAATCAAACGCCTAGAAAACCTTTTTTAATGTAAGTGGTGCGGCCGCCGGGATTTGAACCCGGGTCTTACTGGTGCACTGAAAGTGCACTATCAGCATGGCAAGCTGATGTCCTAAACCAGGCTGGATACCGCCCAATATTTGGTCGACGGCCGCCTGCAGCCGCACAATACTCTGATTACAAGAAATAGTATAAAGCTTTCGAAGAATGTTGGTGCCGCGAGCCGGATATTCACCGCATAAAGTTGATCCTTACACGGATTTGAACCGGCGACAATCCGGTCTTCAGCTTCGCCCACAAGAGTGTTACTCCTGTGTCGGACGCTCTCCTTAACCTCACCTGAAGTGATCAGGCTGAGCTACCGCGGCAGCACTCAAAAATAAACTATCATGATATTTTAAAGCTTTTGTGCACCATTACAAAAATTGGTAATATACACAGAAGACTATTCTATGATTCTGCCACCTTGAAAATCGATCGCTGAATTAATGATTCTGTTTTCCGGTAAATACTTCCTAAAGACATCATAAACTGCATCAGCTTTTTCCCTTGTGGTTATAGCGTGTACTGCTTCACCTAACATGTTTTGAGTCGCACCTATGGCACCCGCTTCCTCTGCCTCCAAGATAAGCTGCTTAACTCTATCAGACATAAGACCGAGATTAAAAGCAAAATCCTTACAGGCGTCCAGAAAGTTACGTAAGTTTGGATCCTTCAGGATCCTGTTCATTGCCTTTGCACCTAGTTTATTAACGATCTTTTTCCACTTGGGTGAGAGAATTATCTCGCTCTTCTCCATGGGCTTGAATGCTCCTGCAACTATTTTTAGATTAGGTGGTATAGGTATGCGATCAACCAGTCCTATACCCGCTGCTCCACTCTTCACGATCAAAACCAACCCTCCAACCATCAATCCCTCCACCGTGCCAAGGCCTGTGTAACAAACAACATCTGCCACATGAGCCATCCTCCCGATATGGTTGTAAGTGAGATTTAGCCCTAGAGTTTGAGATAATGCTAGCCCACAGGAATATGCACCGGCAGCGCTGGTTCCGAACCCCGATCCTATTGGAAGCGCAGTTGAGTGTTTGACCTCTATGGAATAGTTATCTTCGGTTTGTTTGAGAAGCAGTTTGATCATGGTTTCTGTGGTCTTTGCTTCCACATTCTCTCCATTTATGTAGATCTTGATCTTTGTTTTCCCTGAGAGTTTCGCCCTAGTCTCTGTGGTAACACCTTCTGCAGTACCGAATCCTCCACCTCGTGATCCTATTCTCGCTGGATCTTTGATCGGTGAACCATCTTCTTCTTGATCACATATCTCGAAAAAACTTGAGATGCCTCCAGGAGAGAAGGCTGTGTTTGTTGAGTGCCTCATGAGAAACCCGTCAATGCTTTTTATTTGATTTTAATCTTGGAAACGCCATGTAACAAGCCTTCAGCATTGGCGGCAAAAGGATAATGAGAAATGGAATCTCAGTTGCGTATGTCCAGATGAACCATAGGAAACTAGCGTGAAAAGGCAACAATGTTTCTCCTGACGGTAAAATGAAGAATTGACTGAAAGCCCATACCCCTAAACCGATAATAGCACTCCCGACACTAAGACCAATAATTGATCCGATTCCGACACTTCTCCAGTCTGGCCAAATGTAATTGATGATTAAGGCTAAGACTACACTGAATATGCAGATCACAATGAATAGGTATGAAGTGAAGGAGTCAAGATAGCCTTGAGTAAGAAGCCAAAATGAAATAAAGGCAAGAATGAGACCAAAAACGCCACTGGTTAATATGAATGATTCTTTAAGGTTCTTTTGTCCTATATAACCAACTAAATAAAATCCGATAAAGTTTGACGTAACGCCTACGAGAAGACTAAGTAGAGCGTTTCCATGAATTAACATGTCACTGATGAATATGCCAATGGCTGCACCCACTCCGCCCACCTTAGGGCCGAAAAGGTTTGCGAAGACAGCGGGAATTATAACTGCAGGCCAGAATCTTACAACTCCTATGACAGGAGTGAATACACCAAGATAAGTAAGATATCCGAAGCCAGCGTACAACGCAGCGTTTAAACTAGTTGCTATGAGATCCTGTGATTTCATGCATGAAATATTGACAGAATGAAAATATAAGTGAAATATATAAATAGAATTTTCTCTCACGCGCGAAGTTATTTAGGAGAAGCAGCAGCGCCTTTTTTTTGGATCTTGAGGGCATGTTTTATCTAAATCTACGATGCAGTAGTTGGGTGCTCGATAACCGTATTCGCATGTTCCGCTTGACAGTATTTTTACTGTTCCTCTTTGAACTTCCAAATTGAATCAACTTTTTGGGGCGTATATTTAGGCAGACAATTCACTCCATCTTTTCAGGTTCAATTTTCTTAGTTTCTTAAAGAGGCTTCCGAAATCTATTACTTCGTTTAATGAACCATTTTGTAGCATAGATGGCTTGGGTTGCCTGACAATTAACTCATCGAGTAGATAGTTCATTGCAAGCTGAACCGCCTCTTCCGGTGGTTCGAGAACAACAGTATTCTTGGGAATGTCCTCTTTCTCATCCACCAAGGACTTGAGTTGAGTGAAATAGTCCAGTATAGTAAGGTTGCTGCCAATCTTTATAGCGTTATCGATCTGCCTTGTCCCAAAGTTCAAGCGGATGGTGTTTAGGTTCCCAACCTCTTTCAGGAATGTGACGTACTCGTTACCGATGCTCTTCACTCTTTCATAGTCTTCTTCTGGCCACGAGATATTTGGGTTAGGATAGCCATCTATGGCTGGTCTATTGGAGGCGATCTCGTAGAGGAGGCAGAGAAACAGTCGAATTTTCCAGGCCTCTTGCTCGTCCATTTTGAGATGGCGGTCTTGGTAGAATTCGTGTACTTTGTCATCGTAGACATAGGCTCTAAGGATGAGTCTGGATAGTATTGCTCTGATGTCTGAGTCAAAGGAGAGTATGCCCTTGGATTTATCATAATTTATATTAAAATTGACTATGAAGCATCCTTTGAAATGATATTCTGGGACGCTTATTCCACTCTTCAGCGCCCATCTGATCTTCTCCCCTTCGAATATTCTTTTCTGAAGCGTCTTAAGTTCAGGTGATAGCCGTAGCCATTTGGTGTATTCGTCGTTAAGGTAGATGAAGTTGTAGCCGCTGTGTTCTTCGATGTAGCTTCTAAATATGAATGAGGGGCCTGTGACATCCTCTATTCCGTCTCGGATGAAGGGGATGCCGCAGGGCTCAACTTTTGGGTCGGCGGAACCACAGAGGAGGTTTCTTGTAACGAAGCTTTTTCCCGAGTTTTGATCTCCCGCGTTTGCGATGTTTATACGGCTGTTAAGGATTTTGTCTGGGGTCTCTATCCTCACATTGTTTACCGCAGGGATTGTGGCTAATGTCAATAAGACTTCAGCGAATGGGTAAATGTCGAGTGTGCAGCTATAACCCGCATATCGTTTAGCATAGAGTATCAGATCTTTTAATCCTATCCTTGATAGTTCTTCGATGTTTTCTTTTGCTTCTTTGAGTCGTTCTTGGTATTCTTCTCTCTTCTTTGATACGAATTCGAGTTCATCTAGGAGGTTTTGGCCCTCAGATCTCATGGTTCCGTTTGTTGTGAGGCATGATGTTAAGACTCTTTCTATTTTTAGTTGCAGGTTAACTTCGAGTTTTGTGTGTGTGATTTGGTTGACCTTGGTTCTTACTGTAAGTTCTTTGATTTTGGTCTGAATTTCTTCGTATTCTATCTGCGCTATCTCTTTTCCTGTCTGGGTCGTTTGATAATATCCTCTCTTCTTCTTTGTGACCAGACCTTTAATTCTAAGTCTGTTAAGGACGTCAATCAGAGCTTCTTTTGTACTGTTATACGGATTTTCTGGGTGAGCCCTTAATTCGCTTAGTTTAGTAGAGCCCAGTTGTCCAAGTAACTGAATTATTTGATGTTGTTGAGGCGAGAGTTTCATAGA
>JAGMEO010000028.1 GCA_023128135.1 Candidatus Bathyarchaeota archaeon
AGGGCTTTTTTCATTGTCATCTGAGAATTGGAAAAACCGGTGGCACAGCTCAACGTATGCTCCAAATCTTTAGCAAATTTTTTTCTATTTCTACTTTAAACTTACTCAATCTCATTCACCAATTATGTTAGTAAAAATCAATTGGGGAAACAATTTTTTAATATCTATTATAACAAATATTATCAACTTAATTTTGTTGAATTGTGAAGCTGATGCCGCGGGAGAAATCATGTGGAGCAGTGGTCTTTTGGAAAAACCCTGATGTTCAATATCTTCTATTACACTACGGGGAGGGGCATTGGGGGTTTCCAAGAGGCTTGGTTCAGAAGAACGAAAGTGAAAAAGAGACAGCTCTCAGAGAGCTTGAAGAGGAAACAGGTCTCGTAGCCATCAGATTCATTGATGGCTTTAGAAAAAAGATCAACTATTTTTACAGAAGAGAAGGCGTAACATTCTACAAAGAAGTTGTTTATTATTTAATTGAAGCTCAGAGTAGGAAAGTCAAGCTGTCTTACGAGCATGTTGGATATCAATGGTTGGGTTATCAAGATGCTTTAGAACGATTGCGTTTCAAAAATGCAAAGAACATCTTGATAAAGGCACACAAATTTCTAAAAAAGAATGGCATGCTCTCGCTTCTTGAATCTAAGAGAGATTAGAAATTGAAAGAGAAAAGACAGAAAAAGTTAGAGAAAATCAAGGCAACGAACATAGAAGAATACTTGAGACAATTGCCCGAACCTCCCGAGGAGCACGCTCACGAGTTAAAAATGGAGAAATACCTTAAAGATCTGATTGAGAAACAAGATAAAAGCATCAAGATTTTGAGCCTTATTAAGAAAGAGTATCCAGAAGTGAGAAAGACAGCGTTAAAACATCATAATCCTTTCGAGCTCTTGATAGCCACAATTCTTTCTGCTCAATGTACAGATAAAATGGTGAACAAGGTAACAAAGGTTCTATTTGAAAAGTATAAAACCCCAGAGGATTATGCTAAGGCAAACCTGAAGGAATTGCAGGCAATTATTAGACCTACAGGGTTTTATCGTAATAAAGCTAAATTCATAAAAGCAGCCGCTGAGAAACTGATTAAGGACTTCAACTACAAAGTGCCACGGACAATTAAAGAACTCACTTCATTTCTAGGGGTTGCTCGTAAGACAGCCAATGTTGTATTATCAAATGCATTTGGCATTAATGAGGGCGTGGCAGTGGACACACATGTCATGAGACTTTCAGAAAGATTGGGTTTCACAGAGGAGAAGAATAGAGACAAGATGGAGAAAGATCTGATGACGTTGTTTCCGAAGGAGCGGTGGTTTGAAGTTTCAAATCTTTTGATAGCGCATGGGAGAAGAGTATGCATCGCTAGACATCCAAAATGCAACATCTGTATTGTAAACAATCTTTGCCCATCAGCGTTTACATTTGATTAGCAAAAAAGGGGAATCAGTTCAATCTTTTCAGCTTTACAGAATCCAAACATTAAACCATAAGTCAGGTATTCAAAAATGTTTCTCTGCAAAGCTGATAAGGTTTTAAAGGAAATTGAAGAGAAACTGGAAAAAGCAGACATTGAGATAGCAGCCCCAGCGTTGACAGTTAAATGGGTTCCAGATGAGAGCGAGATCCAAAAGTGCTTTGAGTTTGGGAAAAAAATTGCCAAAAAAGTAAAGAAAAGCTAGGTTGGATCTCGGAAAATAGTTCATTTTCCTAGGTTTTCCTTCATTCTTATCTTACTGTAAACTGCCTTATTTTATAATCGTGAAGAGGTTAGTCTATAGTATATTAAGAAACGTCTAAGATGTGAAAGATTAATGATTAAGGTTGCTGTTGGATCTGAAAACCCTGCAAAGAATATAGCTGTCAAAGATGTTTTTGAAGAAATGTTCTCTGAAAAACTTGAGATCATCAGCATACCGGTTGATTCTGGAGTTTCGATACAGCCATTTAATGAGAAGACAATTGATGGCGCACATAACCGTGCAAAAGGAGCCCTTACTGCTTCCAACGCAGACTTTGGTGTAGGCATAGAAGGGGGCGTTATGAAGCTTGGAGAAAAATGGTACAACCTTGGATTCGTAGTCATAATGGACCGAGATGGAAACATGGGAACTGGAACCTCTGGTTGGTTTGAGTGTCCAAAATTTATCTTGGATGAGCTAAGGAAAGGCAACGAGCTTGGTGATGTGATGGATAAATTATCAGGCACAACGGACTCAAAGAAAAAGGAGGGTGCAATAGGCATACTTACAAAAAACCATGTTACAAGAAAAGACTTGTATAAACACGGTGTGCAAATGGCACTCGTTCCACTATTAAACAAGTCTTTATGGGATAAAAGATGCGACAATGGTGCGGCCGCCGGGATTTGAACCCGGATTAAAGGCTTGGAAGGCCTTTGTCCTAAACCAGGTTAGACCACGGCCGCTTTCATATTAGTCTCTTGTACGGCTAAATATTTTTTTGGTTTCTTCTTAGACGCTTCTCCGGTAGCCCTATGGCTTTCTCATATTCGTATAGTATTCTAGAGACTACTATGTATGTGTCGAGGGTGTCAGCTTCTATGGAGACGAGGTGTTTTGCCATTTTATTAATCTCTTTATTAAAGTGTCCGTGTGGGAATCCTCCGATAATTACTGTTGCATTGTCGTGTTGAGTGAGGATCTGTGCGACTTCTTCCAGGGTTCTGGGTTCTCCTGTCTTGGTTAATGCTACGACGTAGGTGGTCTCTAGTTCTCGTATCAAGCTTGTGATATCCTTTGTTTCAATGCTGAGTAGTGGAGTTTTTTCTTTAGGAACCTTTCCTTCTATGTAGAGTTGTTCTATGAGGCCTACGAACTGATTGTAATTTCTAGGAAGCCGTGTCTTCGAGTCTATGCGTATTGTCCTGTTATCAATTGTGTGGATGTAAACGTGGAGTAACCCTTCCTTGTTGAGTGGTGTTCCAAGGGCGGCTAGAAGAGATTTATGCGCTATGTCAGGTCTTCCCCTTTTTTTGGCTTTGTCAAGGTTCTTCATAGCTGAATGATGATAGGATCTATCGAGGAGTAACTGGCATGGTTTTTTATCCATTCTTTGAGCGTGCTTTGTTACAGCAGGATGTTTTTGAATCTTTTTTGGCACTAACTCTAGAGCGGTTTCCGCGATTATCAGATTCAGCATGGTTAGCTTCCACCATAAAAAAGGAATCTTTATCATTTGAACTTTAGATTATAGGATCTGCTTAAATCCTTTGAAGTGAGCTTTTGAATGCCTTTGTCTAAAAGGGAGACGCGTAGAATAGCTTTGGAGCGGATGATAATTCTCTTTGAGGAGGCTCGTGAAATGTTACACAAGGATTCACAACTAGCGCAAAGGTATACTGAGTTAGCTCGAGAGTTAGGGATGCATTTTAAAGTAAGGATTCCACGTGAGTATAGACGGCTGATTTGTAGGCATTGTAAAAGTTTTATTCTTCCCGGTGTAAACAGCCGTGTGCGGTTACAACGCACTAGGGAGCCCCATATTGTAACTACCTGTTTAAATTGTGGGGGTCATATGCGGTTACCATTAAGGAGAAAAAGTAAATGAAACCTGACTTTACAAAAGAGAAACCAAAAGTAAGAGTTGGTAAATACGGGGTCACTCAAGGAGTTGTTGATGAGATAGTGCGAAGATTGGAGCAAAATAATGTTGTAAAGATCAAGATCTTGAAAAGCTGTCTAAAAAATGAGAGTTTTGATGGAATTGCAGAAAAAATAGTTAAACTAACACATTCAAATCTTGTAGAAACAAGAGGTCACACAATAATTCTTCTAAGGAATTAGGCACTTTATAGTTTATATTTAACTAATAAGATTAAAGGATAACCTTGGTGGAGCGTTCATAATCGATGCCAACTGTCTATGATGTCCCTGCTGAAGCTTATATTAGGTTTCTTAAAGCTTACTTAAAAGAGAACGTTCCCGAGATTGAGCCTCCTCATTGGGCTGCGTTCGTTAAAACTGGTTCTCACACTGAGAGGACACCGGATGACCCTGACTGGTGGTATGTTCGTGCGGCCTCTCTTTTACGTAAAGTGTATGTTAAAGGTCCAATTGGGGTGGCGAGATTACGGAAACTTTACGGGGGGAAACATGGTCCTGGTACAGTTCCTGAACATTTCAGGAAAAGTGGCGGAGCTATCTTGAGGAAGCTTTTGCAGCAGTTTGAAAAGGCTGGGTTCATAGAGACTCTTCCTAAAAAAGGAAGAGGAGTAACTATTCAGGGTAGATCTCTGCTTGATAGACTTGCTCGTCAAGTAAAACTAGAGATAGTTAAGACGGCTCCTGAACTCGAAAAATATGGGTGAGGTGAGTGATCATGAGTTACGACTCGGAGATCGAGGAGCTTCGAAGAAGAAGAGAGTTGGAGCTGCAGAGGCAACTGGCAGTGTCTCAAGAGAAGGCAGCTGCTCAACAACAGATTGAGCAGCAGAAGCGTGCAATTCTTCGAAGAATTCTCTCTCCTGAGGCTAAAGAGAGACTTAACCGATTAAAGATGGTTAAACCTGAGTTTGCGGCTCAGCTAGAACTTCAACTAATCCAGATTGTGCAGAGTGGTAGAATCAGTGTTCCAATTACTGACAACCAGTTGAAGACCATGTTGTCTAAACTTCAAAGTAGTAAACGTGAGATCAATATTAGGAGAAGATGATAAATGGCAAGAAACAAACCAGCAGCTAAAAAGCGAAGACTGGCAAAAGCGGGAAAACAAAGCAAAGCAGTTCCAACATGGGTGATTGTAAAAACAAAAAGTAAGGTTAGAACCAACCCTAAAAGAAGGAACTGGCGTAGAACAAAACTCAAGCCTTAGGAGGAGTTTTGAATGGTTAAAAACGAGATTGATGAAGAACTTGAGGAAGAACTGGAAGAAAAAGTGGAAGAGTTAGAGGAAGAGGAGCCCAAAGAGAGAGAGCTCGAAGAAGGCGTTGTGGAAGAACGTTTTTACACAATACCACTTCGCCGAGCATGGATTGCTCCGGTGAAGAAAAGGAGTCCACGAGCCATCAAGATAATAAAAACTTTCATGAATAAACACATGAAGCCAGAAGCACTCGTACTAGACAAGGAAGTTAATGAAGAGGTGTGGCGAAGAGGCATAGAGAAACCTCCTAGAAGAATCCGGGTGAGAGCTGCCCGAGACACGGATGGTGTCGTGACGGTTTTTCTAGCCAAGGAAGATTAAAGATTGGTCATCCATATCATGGATCTTCAAGGTAGCCCAAACATAGGTGTTTACACTCTAACTACAAACAACTTCACAATTATACCTGTCAAGCTTTCCAAGTCAAAAAACCATAAAATTTTTGAAAGTCTAAAAGTAGAAATAATGGAAACAACTTTTGGAGGAACCTTTCTAATAGGAGTGTTAGCGTCGGCAAACTCTAATGGTATTGTGATGCCGCACTATGTCTCTGACAAAGAGGTGGAACCTTTAAAAAAGTTTGATCTAATTTGTGAAAGAATTAAAGGGAAAAAAAATGCTTTCGGGAATCTCATACTCGTCAATGATAATGGAGCTATAATAGATCCAAGTCTTATGAAGGAGACCAAAGTCGTGAAAAGAATAAAAGATGCATTGGGGGTTGAGATAGTTAAAGGCACAGTAGCTGGCTTATCTTATGTGGGTTCATTAGCTGTTGTAACTAACAAAGGGGTTCTCACCCACCCGCTGATAGAGGACGAGGAACGCGAACTATTGAAAGAGGTTCTCAAGGTTCCTGTGGACGAAGGAACTGTTAACTTAGGGGTTCCACTCATTGCTTCTGGGTTAATGGCTAATGATCATGGAGCCTTAGTGGGAAACTTGACTACTGGTCCTGAAATGTTTATCATAGGGAACACGCTAGATGTTGTCTAGAGGTAGATGTGATGAGTGAAGTCAAGATTTTCAGAATCAGAGGAGAGATTAAAAAACCAGATTGGAAGTCCTCTTTTCGAAAGGATCTTCGAGCGGTGAAACAGGAGGACGCAATTGATAAGGTATACAAGGAGCTTGGAAGCAAACACAGAGTCAAGCGTTTCCAAATAAAAATCATCTCAATTGAGGAAATTACGCCTGACATGACCGAGAATCATATAATCAGAAAGTTAAGTGAGGAGTAGTGTATGTAATGTCTGCAGATGAAGAGGCATTCAGAAGACTTATTATTGAAGCACAGGTGTTTCAAGGCGCTTTAGACACTTTTCAATCACGTTTCAACATGGTTGAAAGAGCTCTTGTACAACTTCAAGTTGCCAACTCTACGCTTCAAGGCTTGAAGGGTAAGGAAGAGGGGGTCTCCATAATAATTCCTGTTGGCGGAGGTACACATATAAAGGCGAAGCTAGCGGATTCAAAAAAGGTTATTATGGGAATAGGGGCTAATGTTGCGACTGAAAAAACCTATGATGGGGCGCAGGAGAGTATTGGTCGTCAGATGACTGAGCTTCAAAAGAGTAGAATAGCGTTGCAACAACAGATTAGCCAGACAATGGCTAAACTCAATGACACTCAAGACAAGATTCAAAGTATGACGGAAGCTCTCAAAGGTAAGCAGGTTGTTTGAGCAACTAAAAAAAAGCGTTTCAGGCGTACTGGAAAAATTTTCTAAAACCGAGCTTAAAGATGTTAAATTAGAGCCAATTCTTGAAGACTTCAAGTT
>JAGMEO010000029.1 GCA_023128135.1 Candidatus Bathyarchaeota archaeon
TTTTCACTATGATGCCAATTATTTATTTTTACAATATAATTTTGAACAAAATTATGATCGTGGTGACTGTTTAAATTGACTAGAATAGCCGTTTTGGATACGGATAGGTGTAGACCTAGAGACTGTGGAAGAGTCTGTTACAGATTTTGCCCAATGGTTAGAAGTAATATTGATGCTATAAAATTCGATGAGAGCGATGATAAACCACTCATTGTTGAAGCCCTTTGCACCGGATGTGGGATATGTATTAAAAAATGTCCATTTGATGCAATATCTATTGTAAATCTTCCAGATGAACTTGAAGGTGAATGTAGTCATAGATTCGGTCCTAATGCTTTCAAATTATTTAGATTACCCATTCCAGAATCCGGAGTCATATTAGGTTTGATAGGAAAAAATGGGGTGGGAAAAAGCACTGCTCTTAAAATTTTAGCTGGAGAAATTAAACCAAACCTTGGAAATTATGAAAAAGTCCCTGATTGGGCAGAGATAATAAAACATCACCGTGGATCAGTTTTACAAGACTACTTTCATCAACTAAGTGAAGGCAAACTGAAGACTGTTCATAAACCACAATATGTAGATAAGATCCCGGAAGAAGTTGCTCTCTTAAATGTGGTTGAAAGCCTTGAAAGAGCAGATGAAAGAAGTAAAATGGGTGATGTGATAGAACAACTCCAGCTTAACCAGTTTTTAGATAGGAAAATAAAGGTTCTAAGTGGGGGAGAATTGCAGCGTGTTGCCATAGCTGCTACAATCTGTAAGGATGCGGACATTTATCTCTTCGATGAACCTTCAAGCTACCTCGATGTAAAACAACGTATCGAGGCTTCCAAGGCTATTCTTGGACTAAAATCTGATGGTAAAATGGTTGTTGTTGCTGAGCATGATCTGGCTGTTCTTGATTACCTTTCAGATCACATATGTATCCTTTATGGGGAACCAGGAGTTTATGGTGTCATATCAAGTGTGTACGGTGTTAGAGTAGGGATAAATCGTTACTTAGACGGGTATCTACCTGATGAAAACATACGTTTTAGACGTCAACCAATAAAGTTTCAAGTTAAACCGCCTATCACCACATGGAAAACACAGAATATTGTTTTAAAATGGGGGAAAATGAAAAAATCTTATGATAAATTTACACTCATGACTGAATCAGGATCAGCTCATGAAGGAGAAGTTATAGGAATCTTAGGACCAAATGGGATTGGAAAGACTACTTTCATCAAACTGTTAGCAGGAATTGAGACACCTGATGAAGGACAAAAATCAACTTCTGACAAGATAAAAGTTAGTTATAAGCCCCAATACATATCTTCCAATTATAATGGAAGTGTTGAGGATTTACTTAGATCTGTTTCAAAAGAAAATTTTACTTCTAGTTGGTATAGATCTGAAATCTTAAAGCCGTTAAATCTTGAAAGAATCTTAGATAGAAAAGTTAATGCTTTGAGTGGAGGAGAATTACAGCGAACCGCTATTGGAGTGTGTCTATCAAAAAAAGCAAACATATACCTCTTAGATGAGCCTAGCGCATATCTCGATGTTGAAGAGAGGTTAGCAATGACTAGGACTGTAAGGCGAATTATTGAAAGTCGAGGAGTCACAGCTTTCGTTGTTGATCATGATATTTTAACTCAAGATATTATCGTAGATAGGATAATGATCTTCCAAGGCGATGCTAGTCTGCGAGGGCATGCTGGTTTTTTAACAAGCATTAGAGAAAGTATGAACACTTTCCTAAAGGATATGAATATTACGTTTCGAAGAGACTCTACTACTGGTAGACCAAGAGTAAACAAGGAAGGTTCAAGGTTAGATAGATATCAAAAGTCAATCGGTGAGTATTATTATGAACCAAAGAACGATGAAGATTAAATGTATGCTTGCTATTCTTTAAAAAATCTTTAAATTTATTTTCTGTTATTCTTCAGAATATTTTTTAAGAAGTTCTTTTGCTCGATCAAGCCTAATTTTTTTCTCATGAACCATTTCTTCAACTACCTTATTTATGATAGCCCCCTTAGCACCAGCTGCGATAGCGATGTTCCTTGCATGAAGCTCCATATGTCCTCTCTGTATTCCCTCAGCAACTAAAGCTCTTAAAGCTGCAAGGTTTTGCGCTAAGCCTACAGCCGCCATTACCTCTCCAAGTTCAGAAGCAGTTTTAACACCTAAGATTTTTAATGCTATCTGAGCAATGGGGTGGGTTTTAGTTGCTCCTCCTATTATTCCTACAGCCATGGGGAGCTCAATGAACCCAACTAGATCACCATCCTCGTTCTTCTCCCACATAGTTAATGATGTATAATTCCCTGTTCTCGCAGCATAAGCATGCCCTCCTGCTTCTATAGCTCTGTGATCATTACATGTTGCTAGAGCAACTGCAATGACTCCGTTCATTATTCCTTTATTGTGTGTCGCTGCTCTGTATGGATCAGCATTAGCAAATGCATATGCATCCAAGATTCCATCTACAATTGACTCGCCACCAACTTCAGATTTATCAATGACGACGCTGGCACGTACTAATCGTTTAGTAGCCAAGTTTGATATAATTCGAAGGAGAACTTGACCTCCTGTGATGCGTTCTATTAAAGAAGCTACAGATTCAGCCATTGTATTAACTGCGTTTGCTCCCATTGCGTCTTTAGTATCCACATAAAGCTCAACGATTACCATCGACCCTCTAATGGTTTGTAATACTTTGACATTAAGATCGTTTGCGCCACCTCCAAGAGAATAAAGAATTGGGTCTTGTTCATTTGCTTTCTTTAAGATCTCTTCTTTTGAAGACAAAATTGCCTGTTTAGCTTTACTTGGATTCTTAACCTTCACAACCTGTATTTGCCCAATCATAATAGATCCAGTGCTACTAGTTGAAAAACCTCCTTTTAATCTGGCCATTTTCGCTGCATTACTTGCTGCAGCAACCACAGAAGGCTCCTCTATCGCCATTGGTATAAGATAGTCTCTACCATTTATCACAAAGTTTGTAGCTATGCCCAAAGGAAAAGGAATCGATCCAATCACATTCTCAATCATCTTGTCTACAACATCAAATGATAAAGATCCCGTTTTTATGAGGTTAACCTCATCGTCAGAAAGATCAGCAAAATTTTTTATAATCTCTATTCTTTGACTAGCAGGTAGTTTATAAAAACCTGGAAGCCTAGATGTCTTACGCATAATTGAAAACCTCAAACTAACTTATACAGTTTAATCTTTTTAAAAGATGAATTTAATAAGGCATGTCTTCATGCTGCTTTAAGTATGTTAAGAGGCGGATTGGTATTTACATCAACTTATAATAAGAAAAAACAAAAATTTCTTCCATAAAAAGTGATACATCCCTTAAATAATTCCTCCTGCTCCTTATACACCATCAAAATAAAATGGAGATATGTGGATGGATTATACTCGTAAAGAATACATTGGTGGTACTCCACAATCTAAGATCACGATCTTTAAATCTGGTGATCCTAATCAAAAATACAATTATGAAGTCACTCTTAAATCTGAGAGCAAATGCGAAATTAAATCAGGTGCACTCGAGAGTATAAGACTTCACATCAATCGAAACTTAACGTGGAAGCTTACAAAATCTAAATTCTATTTTAAAATCCCCATTTATCCTCATCATATAATTCGAAGGAATACACAGTTGGGCTTTGCAGGTGCTGACCGAATCTCTAAAGGGATGAGCCAGTCATTTGGTAAACCAAAATATAGAGTTGCTATGGTAAAAAAAGGGCAAACTATCACCTTTGTACGAGTCATGAACAAAGAAGATGTTAAGATAGCAAGAGAAGTACTCAAAGGAGCAATTAAAAAGATTCCCGCAAAAGGGAAGATAGTTACAGAAAAGATTAGTTAAAAACAATTTATTTTCAATAAATCAGAAATAGAACATTAAACCATAAGATGTTTAATTCTAAAGTAGGCCTTGAATAACAGAAGCACCAATTTACATTGTCTTATTAGATTGAATTACATTTCTTAATCGGATTGCATTATTTTTAATTATTAAAAATGATGGTTTGGAAAGTAATTGACAAAGGTGCTTAAAGTCGATGCAAAAAACCCACATAAGACCGTTATTTCCTTAATTACCGAAGCAGTGATAGAAGGAAGTACTATTGTATATCCCACGGACACAGTTTATGGCTTAGGAACTAATGCACTTCATCCCAAGAGTGTATTAAAGATATTTAAAATCAAAGAGAGACCACGTAATCAAGCTTTACCCATAGCAATTCCAAGTATTGAAATGGCTGAAAGACTTGCTTTCATTACAGAAGAGGCTAAGAAACTTATGAAGGAGTTTTGGCCTGGAGCTATGACGATTATATTACGGAAAAAAAGGTCAGTGCCTATTGAGGTTACTGGTGGGAGAGATAGCATCGGGTTAAGAATGCCTCGGCATTTAATACCTCAACTTATCATGAAAAGAGCTGGGTTGCCTTTGATAGCGACTAGTGCAAATAAACATAGAGGACATGTTCCTCGAACAGCCAACGAGGCATTAAGACAAATAGGGGGTGAAGTAGATTTCGTATTAGATGCAGGTAGAACTGAAGGAGGAGTGCCTTCTACAGTCGTTGATTTAACAAGAAAGTCACCTACTGTGATTCGCAATGGGGCGATACAAAGAAAAGAGATAGAAAAAATTTTGGGGTTACTTGGTTAGCAATTTTTAATTCATTACGTAAACAAAGGCATGTTAAAGGTTTTCAGGAATAATTGTTGATTCTCTGACGGATATTCTCAATAGTTTTAGTCTTCTTTTGAAGCTCTGACTTTATTTTTGTGATAATTTCAACTGGAGTGGGATTTATCCTATTTGCAAGCGCTAGATATATGCTTGTGAAGTCACCTATGTATAAAACGGAGAGCATCTTTGCAAGTTTTGACTCTCCTTTCCCATATATTTCTATAACTCTGTTGGCTTTTTTATCTAAAACGATTTTTTTTGTTATGTCTATCCTATTTTTAATTACATTAGGCTCATCGTGATCGCGAATAAGGATAATTACAAAGTGTTTTCCTAGATTCTTAATTCCGATCCAGCCAACAACCTCGTTATGGTTTAATTCTGGAAAACATTCACACTTGCTCAACGTCTTACTGTTCTCGTTGAACTGCCCTTTAAGCCTTAATGCAACGCCTCTATAATAACCAAAACCATAAATGATTGGTATATGACCTTGAAGAGCTAGAGCTAATTGTTTTGCTGTATTTTTTGATGTTTTGGTTTCTGGAGCAAGCTCGCCTCTTAAAATTTTTAGCATTTTTATTGTTTCTTTGATTTCCAATTTATTAAAATTGATGACATCCAGCTTGTTACATACCTCTGTTAAAGGAAAGAAAAGATAAGGAAAAGCACTTCTCGGAGGGAAGTTTCCGGGTAACTTAATGAAAGGATTTTGAAGTTTCTTACTGAAATCCTCTAAAAGCCCCCCCGACGATATGGATACGACCATACATCTTCGCTCAATTGCATCGAGAAAACTGCTTAATGTTTCTTCAGTGTTTCCTGAGTAACTAACAGCCACTACAAGTGTTTTTTCGTTAGCATAAGCAGGAAGATTATAACTTCTTGAAACTTCAATTGGTATTCTCACACGATCTCGAAGCCAATCTTTTAGAACATCTCCACCAATCGCAGAGCCCCCCATCCCAGCAATTATAATGTTATTTGGAGTTGTGTAAGTGATTTTCACGTTTTTTGATATGCTCAATCTCTTTGGAATCTTCAACACCTTGCCTCTTCTAAGAGCGTCTTCACAATTTTCTGGGAAAGATGCCTGAATTTTTAACATACTGTCTTTGTCAAATGACTTGAGAAATTCCAGGTCATCGAGAATTGATAGATTCATTCAATTTATACCTCAGGCTAATACATTATTCTTTATTCCTATGTAATAGAATTTAAGAGTTAGAAATCTCTGGAATCTTAAATTAAACTTAGTTATATTTGTAGATTATAATATACAACCTAAATTATGTAAGACCTTTTTGGTGAGAGCCTAAATGGAAGTAGAAAAGCGTTACATCCCTATTTCATTAGCTGTTCCAGCATCTTATACTATTGATACTCCTCATCTTCGTGAAAAAACATATAAAATAGGGCTTCTTGGAAGAGCCTGTGCTATCTTTCGAATCGATGAAATAGTCATTTACTATGACCATAAGACTACCGCCTATTCTGAACAAGCAAACTTGATTTCATCAGTTCTTTCCTATATGGAAGCCCCACAATATTTAAGAAAAAAATTATTCCCTATTTCTCACTTCTTAAAATATGTGGGGATATTACCCCCTCTCAGAACCCCTCATCACCCTAGCTCTAAAAGTATTAAAGATTTAAAATTAAATGAGCTCCGCGAAGGATTTGTAATTAAGTCTGAAAAAAAGCGGACTATAGTAGATATCGGTGTTGATAAAAATGCGGTTTTGTATGGAG
>JAGMEO010000003.1 GCA_023128135.1 Candidatus Bathyarchaeota archaeon
GGGGGCTAAACGTAACAGACTTACAGGACACTACCGTGAGCAGTAGACTTGGCTTTAGCGGTTTATATTTACCCCCAGTCCATGCTGTACTTACGAAATTGATGATCTATGGTGCTCTTGGCGCGCCGGATGTCTCTACACTTGTTGATGATTATGGTTTACCGCAGGAACTTAGGCCTGCTTATTTCCAACTTGTCTTCCTTTCATCAAACAGGATGGTCTCTATCTACAGAGTGAGATACGAGATTCAACCACTTGAACCAGTCTAATGATTTAATCCTTTACAATACGAGGTACAAATTAAATATTAGAATACGATGAGCTTCATAATCCTTCTTTAGACATTCGTTTAAATCTATCTTCAACATGTTTTTTTCGTTGCATGCCTCTATATTTCAGATACTTATCATTAATAGAAAATTTAGCGGGATGAGGAATAACAGCGGGTCCTCCACAATAAGGACAATGTTCTTGTTGGAAAGTGTATCTTTTACACTTTTCACATTTTCTGAGAAGCCACTTCATTTTATAAGCAATCATCTCAAACGTTTAAAAGACCCTTCTCCACCTGAGGTCACGACAGAATTTAATATAGTATTCGTTGTACTCTCAAGGGTTTTCTCAGCGTCCTTGTAGTTCCTCGCTGTTACTTCTATTCTATATTTTGGAGCACCAAGGACATAGATCTTAACATCAACATCTTTAGGCTTTTTAACATCTTTTACCATCTTGAATGCGTTGCGTAAAAAATCAACCCCCTTAGGTTTTATACTGGAAAGGTTTAACGTTCCTCTTACTTTGACATGGGGAACTTTGATTTTTGCTTTTGCGATTTCGGTTAATGCTGAGGCTAGGTTTTCTGGAACATTAGCTTTTAAAAACGCTTCTTTTCCTTGGAACAACGCTTCTTCAAGACCATCATAAAGTTCCCCGTAAAGATTCTCGATCTTAGAACGTGCGTCAGTTACTTCCTTTGAAGTGACTCCTGCTTTTTCAGCAGCCATCTTCAGGAAGGTTTCGCTTTTTCTAAGTCGCTTCCAAGCCAGTAGTTTTTCCCTTCGTCCTCTCTCTGTTACTCTTCTCAAAGATAAGTCAACATGACCTACGTCAGCGTTAACCCTGAGAACTTTCAGGACAACTTTTTGCCCCTCTCTAACATGTGCTCTAATATTCTTTACCCATCGGGATGAGATCTCAGAGATGTGTAAAAAACCCTCATCAACATCATATTCATCTAATGAAACATAAGCGCCGTGTGGCGTGATCTTGACTACACTTCCTACCACTAGGTCTCCAATCTCAGGCCAATCTACTCCCTTACTAGCCATTTTTTTCTCCTTCAATTTATGGCGGTTAACTCCTACTCAAAAACATTAATTACTTCTCCAAGAATGTTAGCTCTTCCTCCACGTGGCTTTGATAAAACTGCTCCACAGACTTTACATTGAACTAACATTGAAGCATTTCCGAATATTGTTTGCTCGTTTCCACAGTCTAAACATTTCACCCGTAGAAATTTGCTTTTAGGTCTAGGGATCAAGTCTTCCCATTTTGACAAGCCTCTGTTACCTCCTTAAGATTCAATTTCCAATTTACGTAGTCTAAACCCCTTCCTTTGGACTATGTATCCACAGTCTTTACACTTCAACTTTAATGTTTGCTTCTTTGTTGTTTTCGCTGTTTTTCGCTGTCTTGGCTTCTTCTGTCCACCATAGCCTTTCTTTTTTCGCTCATAACGCCTCGTTCCTTCGGCTTGAGATCTATCTTTACCCTTCTTGTATAATGACACAGAGTGTTCTGTATGCTTATTGCATTTAGGACAATGCGTTCTAATCACTTTAACCATTTTCATTTTGTTTCCACCTTTACTGCTACACCTCTTTTTATGAAGATTTCAGCATTCTCCATTGGCAATGAAGCCACATCTTCAGCTTTGAATGGTCCATATGTCTTCATGTTCATTCCAACAATAGGAGGTATCGCTTGAAGGAATCGAACTAATGTTTTTTTTGGCTTTTGTTTCTGTTTCTTTTTCTGTTGAGGAACATAATTCTCATTGACACTTCTTATTAACTTTTTAATTTCCTCTGGTAAAGGAACCATTTTTGTATATATTGCTTCTTCCGCAGATGTATAGGCGTCTGATTGTACTGGGGCTCCTCTGAAAGTGGTTTCTAAAACCTTTTTATTTCGAATCGTGGTTAGGTCTTTAACCATTTTTTTTACGTTATTAACTTCTTCGTTCAGAAGTCGCCATTTAACAGATTTTTCGTCTAAAGCATTAATTTCCTCTAAAAGATTATTAATGTAGAGTTGCACCTGACTATAGAAGTCTTTACTTAGAGGTTTTAAGTCACCTTCTTCTTTCTCTTGTCTCCAGGCTTTATAGAGTTCATCGTAATTCATCTTTTCATCCAGCTTATAACAGTTATAGGATTGTTAAGTCTAGACAATATATTTCTTTAAACATTTACTCTACAGGTTGAGCGACATTTTTACAGAGTAGAAAAACAGCTGCAGCTAAAGGCAGCTCGATAGTTTCATGTTTAAAGGGACCATATTCAGTTTCTCCTATCTTGAACTTCTCGCTTTCGTTGATATGAATTGTTAAAGCACCTTCCTTAAAGGCAAGTGCGTCTGTGAAAGGATTGAATTCTTCTAACCTTGTAGTCTGAATCTTCGCAGCGATAAACCCGGTTTTTCCATGTAGAGTTGTTGGAAGGCGTATCAATCGATGTAGGTCTATCGTTACAACAGTATCTACACTTGCTTTCTGTTTCTGTACTGCGTTATCTAAATCTTTCTGCCAATTATGAATTTTTTTTACTTTTATTTCTCTAGCCAGTCGGCCGCCCCATCCGGGAGCGTTCATCTCTGGAATTGTTTTGATTTTTTTTCTGGTTTCAGCGTCAGGAAATCCGTGAAACACTGGTTTTAATCCTGTTCCAGAAACGTAATCTACGATCTCTTTTCTGGCAGATTGGTTGAGTCTCCTAATGTTCTCGCTTTCTATATGAACATGGTATCCTCTTTGTCCAGAGAAGCAAACGTCTATTTCTTCTGTTGAAAAACCCAAGTCACTGATTAAGAACTCGATTAATTTTAACGTCTCCAGTTTTGCTGCTTCAAGGCATTTTTCACATGTCCATAATTCTACGTTGAATTTTGTGCCTTCACACTGAGGGCAAATTTCGGTTTGAACTCTGCTGACTTTTAGGCAATTTTTGCATATCCAAAAACGGTGATCTTCATGGCATGGTGTTTGGATATGATCTGCGTCAATATCAAATATAAGGTCTGAGCCTAACCAACCTTTCTTGTTCATGTCTTCATCTGGTTTTTCATAATATGCAGATGAGTAGTAAACATTTGAAGGAACTTTCTCATGTAAAAAATTATGTAACTTTTCTTTAGATAAAAATTTTTTATGACGAAGCATTATACCTTTTTCAAAAAGTAGGAAACCAAACTCCCTCCTATCGAGGGATGTTGGTGGCAGAACTTCCACTATGTTATCCTTATAATACTCACCAAACAATTTTTTGACATAGTCTTTAACTGTTTTTTTTTCCATGCTTTTCCACTGGTTTCGTCGTCCTTATTTTCTTTACTTTTTTTAGATAGTAAGGAATCGGGTTTTTGATGATTTTGCAAATTAAGTCTTCTCCAGGACATAAATTGTGGGTTTTTAACGTCTCACAGTTTGGCGGGTTGTATTTTATACCGGAACCTCTCTTCCCCGCTATGTGTTCGACTTGATATCTAGTTAACCTCTCTTCAAAATCAGTTGCTGAAGCGTATAATTTAATCAGTTCTTCTACGTCAATACCAACGTTTAACAAAAAAGAAGTGAGTGCAAAGCGGCCAATGTGAGAGATATGTTTTTTTAAAATTAAATTGTTGTACAATCTTTTGATACATGGTGGATATGCTGCTTCGATTACTATATGGGGTATTTCCTCTCTTTTGAATTTGCTTCCTCTTTCTTCCAAAATCTGCTTGATTCTATCAATTCTTTGAGTGATGGTGGTTGGTAATTTTAATGTTATTTCGTTTTTCAGTCTAGTGTAAATGTGTTTTTTCACTTCTTCCGTGATGAGTCTACCCAGTTCATTTTTCTTCACAAATACTTTTCCGTTTTTTATTTTGCGGTTTACAAGCTTCCACTTGTAATCATGGAATTCTATAGAATTCTTTAGATAGTCAACAAAATATATGTTATAATCATAAGGTTGGCTAATGGTTACTTCTAGGATTCTAACATCCCATGAAAACGAGTTATCCAATATATTTAACAAGGTTTCTTTTTTTTCTTCTATTAGTAAGTTGTTGACTCTGTTAGCTTCAGCTAGTGCATAGCGGCGTCTAAAAAAATCGTTAGCTATAGCCGAGACTATTAGTATCGCGATTGGAAAAGAAGTGATTTCAACATCATAGTCTAGTCCTTTTTCTGACTTACCTTTCCAGCTTACTATTCCTTCAAGAATTGCTTCTTCTATGCGCTGTTCAGCTCTCTCTGCTGTTCTAGTGAAATCAAAACTTGATAGGTCATTGATGTCTAGACCTAGATCTTTGACATATTGTGCCGCGTTTTTTGTGAATGGGTATTTTGCTATCTCACTTTTTGAAAGTATCATTTTCCTCTCTCAAATGTAAAGTACAGAAAGAAAATGGCACTCTTATTCTGTCTCCTCGATTCTTGGAGCAATGAAGTATTGAAGCTTTTCTTGATTCGGCATTTCGAAATTTAGTTTAACAGGCATGTTTGTTGAGAATTCTATGGTTACGATGTCAGACGTGGCAGACGCCGCTCCCACAATTTCGTTAAGATAGCTCAGGCTAAAAGTTGCTTTTGATGGCGCATTAACTTTTAAATTGAGAAGTGTCTCACTTTTTTCGTCTAATTCGATGAGAACACTTCCTAAATCTCTGGAGGCTCTAATAATGAACTTTCCAGGTGAGACCTCAAATTTTAAGTGGTCACTTACTGTGTACACATCTTTAATTGCGTTTTTTAAAAACGCCGTTGTGACTCTAGCCTTTGCATTGAAGGTTATTTTAGGCGTTGGAACCTTCTCGCTCACAATTTCGAGAGTTGAAATGGTGAATTTTCTCAGATATTTTCCTCTTAAAATAATGCTTAGTTTAGCAGTCTTTTCGTCAAAAGCAAGTTCTATCGATTCATCACTTTCAACTCTTCTCAGAAACTTCAATAATTCACTTAAGTTAACGTCCAATCTTGTGTCTGCATCACATTCGTACTCATCGAAGCTTGATTTTGACAATTCAAAGTCAACCATGGCTACATGTGAAGGATCCATTGCTCTGAGTCTTAATCCATCAGAGGAAACGTCAAAGCTTGCCTCTTCTATTAAAGAAGCAATAGCAGTCATAAGATTTTTCAATCTTCTTCCATCTGCAATCTTTGCTATGAACAACATGCTTCAACCTGATAATTACAATAATGTATAATAATATATATTAATCGTCAAAAACTTATGCCATTTCTCTCCATGTGTGCCCACATTTTGTGCACCTAAAGAATTGAGTTGTTGATTCATCTGCTCCCCTTGTCTGAACCATCCACCAATAGGCTTCGTTGTTACTGCATTTTGGACATTGAGTTTTGAGCGTGGGCAATGTGCGAAGTTTAGCTTCTTCTTTGCTTATGATGGTTATCTTTTCTTTGGGGCTAGTTTGCTTGGTGTCCTCTGGAAGAGTTAACTTCTTAGGTGTGGTGGGTTGTTCATATCCACATTTAGGACATGTTAGAAGAATAATTTTTTTTTTGTCTTTTTTCTTATTGATGGGAGATAAACGCATACCACATTTTGGGCAAAACTTCATTCTACTTCCCTACATCAAGAATTTTGGTAGGAAACGTGAGCGAATAAAAATTTAAACTTTTTTGTTTAGAAGTCTACCAACTTTATAAAGACTTGAAGCAATCATATGTGCGATCCTAAGTGCTTCTGGTATGCTGCTTCTGCTACAGCTTACTGATACAACTTTTTCAGTGTCTTCTTTAGAAATACCTGCTCTGTGAATGTACAAAGTAGCTCCCTTTTTGGTTTCAAGAGACATCATTTCTCCTGCATTCTTAACAGCTTTCATTCGTTCTTCATAGTTTGGCATTTTTTTAAGGGCGTTTTCCACATCTTCTGTACAAGGCTTGTTTCTTGTAATTGCTAAAACTGGTAGTGAGGTGATCTCATGAAGTATTTGAATGTCAACTACATTAAAACCAGCGAATGTTATTCCGTTGAGCATAATAACGCGTAGTTGACCATAATGAGGAGACCTAGTGATCATCTCTGCAATCTTTTCGGTAGCGTCTAGGCTATCGACCTGGATAATTGTTCCTAATACACCTTCAAGCCATTGTCCGCCTCGAAAGACTGCGCCTATGATATAGACTTTTTCAGATGAGTGAGGGGTGAAGGCTCCGTCATCTACACCGAGGATTCTTATCTCGGATTTGACTCCTCCACGAAACTTTATTTTTTTCATCTTTTTTCTATCAATAATTTATTTCTTATCAAGTTAAGTAATGTGCTGAATGCTTTAACTGGTTCTTCAACTTGTTTCGAAATAATACTGATGGTTTCTTCGAGTGAAATTAAGTCTTGAAGCCAAGAGTATACTATGAGTGCTTCAGCAGCATCTCCCTGAGTGTGACGATCAGTTCTAGATGGTAAATATTCTCTAAACCCTGTATTTCTTAATGCCTCAGCTAAAGTCTGACTTTTAACTTTGGCTCCAGATGCTTCCATCCTTTTTTCAGATAAAGCTAATGAATATATAAAATTTACAAAAGCGTCGCCAAGACTTGCAAGGCTTTTATTCATTAAAACCTCATCTAAAGTAAGCTTTTTTAATTTTAGAGCATACCTCAAATGATATGTGAAATTATTTTTCACTTCCTTCCTTCCAAGCTTTTTTAAAAGCCTTTTGAAATGTGTTCATCCTTTTTTCTAGAGACTTTGCTGCTTTAATCAATTTGGCTTTTGCTTCAACACCTCTTTTCGTACGAATATAAAATGTTGGTTCAGATATGAGTGGATGATTGATGCTATATCCAGCTAAATCAACCCCCTCTTCTTTTAATAGCATCCGTTGAAGAGCGTTGCAGAAACCATGGCTTTCACCAATAATCTCAATTTTTATTTCATTTCTACTGTGTTTCAATACATTAATTTTCATGGAGAAGGTCATCCTTGCCTTAATCTAAAAATGGAATCAAAACGGTACATAATAAATTATTTCAATATTACTGTAAAGGTTGGTTAGATATTTTTTAACGTGTTGTTTGTCCTATGAAATCAGATGCCGTCTTCCGGCTCTTACGTCTTTTACAACTGGGACAGTGTAAAACGTAGCCGTTCTTTATCAATGGGGCTCCACAGTTTGAGCAAAGGGCGTATAGGACGCCGAGCTTTGGGTCGTCAGTAGATAAATGGAAAACCTGATTAGTAGTGCTGATTACTTTTGCGCGTATTACGTCTCCGGGTTTAAAAGCGTCATACATTGTTTTAACAAACCTGTTACTTACATTGGATATGTGGAGTAACCCAGAAAAGAAACCAGAGATAGATTTGCCATCGATCTCGAACATTCTTATATTGGCGTTCTTTTGAACATTCATAACTACACCCGTTGCAATGCTTCCAATTCTGGGGACAATGGGTTTTCGAACCTTTGAGAGAACTGTTACTTTTCTACTCAAAAGGTCGATAAGGATGTTGCCTGTAATGGACGAGAGTATTTTCCCATTCTCAACATAGGTTCCTTGACCTGGCAAAACTTCCTCGATTACACCGATTTTTGAACCCGGAACCACAAATTTTCCGCTTCTATTAGAAATAAGCTTCACTTTTTCACCTTCTCTTTATACGGTAGAGATCAACTTTAACTATATGTCTTCTTTTTCTGTGGAATCTAAAAGTTGGATAGATCTCAAACTCAGTTTGAAATATTTCGGTTATTTCACTTCGAAGCTTTTTCACAAGGTCACTTATAAACTTCCTATTAGTTTTACCGCTTTTATGCAGGGAATACACTACATTTGCCACTTTAAGAGCCTTTTCTACGAATTTTGCATCAGCACCTCTTTTGCGTACTCCAAAAGGTGGATTTTGTAGTACAGTATCATAATGACCAGTAATAGAATCAATATCACTTACAACCCACTCAGTAGTTTCGCTAACCCCAATTATGTCAGCGTTACTTTTTGCAATTCTCACTACAGTAGGGTCAATATCAACTCCAACTACTTTCACGGCTCCTAATAGTGCAGCTCCTATACCTAATCGTCCAGTGCCACAACCTAGATCGAAAACATGTTTCCCAATAATATCATCATGCGAATAGGCTGCGTGCCTAAGAATCCACCCCGCTAAATCAGCAGGGATAACGTATTGCTCAAGAAGTACTTTAGGTGAAATCTGTCCTTTTGTATTCTCTAAGATTATCTCAAGTTCACGCTTTTTCGCAATCCTCCTTTGCATAAACACCCTCTTACCAACACTTAAAACATTTATAATTAGCACTTTTCTAACAATGAGTAAAGCATCAACTATCAAACATTTTTATTTTTGTTCTCTTCATCGCGCCAAACACTCTTCTAAATACACCCATTAAGATAGTGGCTTCACGGTTTGATATGAAAGATCTTCCGACAATGTTTCGAAAAGATCTTAACGCTAGGGAGTTTTTATGTGATGGAATTTCTGCTTCTTTAAGCATTTTTTTGAAATAATCGATTAAAATCTCCTTTTCTTTCTTTGTTGCTCCAGATATTTGTGGTTTTTTGCTTTGTCCAATTGTTTTGAAAATCTCATAAAATATGATGGTGGCTGCGTGTGAAAGGTTCATCGTTGGGTAATTTGTGCTTGTTGGAATTGTTAAGATAAAGTCGCACATCTTTATCTCAGAGTTTGTAAGACCTGAACTCTCTCTCCCCAACAAAATGGCAATCTTATAATTTGTAACAAGATTTTCAGCAAAATCCTTTACTTCTATTGCATTCCTCTTTATGTTACCCTCTCTTTTTGCAGTTATAGCTGTTGTCCCGACAGTAAGGTTCACATTTTCAAGAGCTTCATCTAAATTGTTTGTTTTGACAGCTTGATCCAATATTTCACTAGCATGCATCGCGAATGCTCTTGCAGTGTTACCAATCTCAATCTTCGGGTTAACTAAGAAGAGTTCATTTAGCCCAAAGTTTTTCATAGCTCTAGCTAATGATCCAAGGTTTCCCTCGATTTCTGGCTCAACAAAAACTATCCGAATCTTTTTCATTAACTTCTCGGTATCTAGCTTATGATTCAATATTTGCCGCTCACACATTTTCCATAAATCAATTATAGGCTATTCTTTTTTTGCTTCAAGTAAAAACAGTGTTTCAAAACTTACCTTTTTTTCAGCAATAACCCTAGTTTTTAATCCTGCTTTTTCAAGTCTTTTTCTTGTCTCACCTTTATCAGAAAGAGTAGATTGTAACAAGAGAATTCTTCCATTACCTTCAAGATAATTGGGCGCTTCCATCAAAAAAGCGTCAATGACGCTTCTTCCATTGGCGCTTCCACTCCAAGCTTTGTTGATCCAACTTCTTTTCTGGCTTTTTTTCACAGGTAAATACGGTGGGTTAAAGATTATAAGATCAAACTTCTCTTTAGGTTTAATTACTTCAAATAGCCTTCCCCGTCGCACTTCTACCCTGTTGTCTCTTTCGTTGATTTTTGCGTTTAACTTGGAACACTTGACTGCATGAGGGTTGACGTCAGTGGCTATGACTTTTTTTGCCCTTTCAGAAGCAATGATAGCTAGAATTCCACAACCCGTTCCAACATCTAACACTTTTTCTCCGTCTTTAACTTTCAAGTTATCAGCTATTAGAAAAGTGTCTTCAGAAGGTTTGTAAACATCTGAAAAAACGAGGAACACATAATCCTTGTAAAAGGTTTTACTGTCTTTAATTATTCTACGATGAACCTCGTCAGATAAAAGACCTAGTTCTTCTGGTGCAAGCATATGCACTCGCTTTTCTAAATTGGGAAGTTCTTTTACGAGTAATTTTTTTTCATTGTCGCCTATTCCTTTATCTCTTAAATAAGTCATGAGTGCATTCTTTATCTTTTTCCTCCTTTGATTGAAGAGGCTTTTGACAAGATCAGAGAAAGCCTCTTCATCTAGAACATTAAATGGTGATTTGCGTGGAACTATATGTATGAGAGCGGATTCTACTTTAGGGGAAGGGAAAAAAGCTGATTTTGGAACACGTTCAATTATATTAATATCTGCTTTGCGGTAAACCATCACTGTTAAGCGTCCATAATTACTGTTACCCTTCTCTGCGGTAAGTCTTTTAGCGAAATCTTCTTGCAGAGTTATTATGGCATTTTGAAATTTGAGTTCTAATAGTTTGAAAATTAAAGGCGAAGATATGGAATAGGGAGGATTCGCTACTACTTTGTTAATTTTTGGTAACTCTGTGGTTAGAACGTCTTCATTTATGATTATAACGTTCCTTTTTTCTTCAAATCTTTTCTCTAATACTTTTGTAAGTTTTGGATCAATCTCTATGGCATAAACCTTCTTTGCTACTTTTGACAAAACATCTGTTAAGAAACCTAGGCCTGCACCCACTTCCAATACTTCGTCGTTGCTGTCTATGTTAGAGTAGTCAACCATCCTCTTCAAGAGAGTTGCATCAACACAGAAATTTTGTCCAAGACTTTTTTTTGGGTAAATTCCATGTTTTTTAATAAGATGGGTTGTCTTTTCAAGCAAGTTCATTGTAAAAATCGCCAAATTAAAAAGAACGAATAAAGATTCTGTGTTTTGGCGCCCCCTCTAATTCATCTAGTATTCTTTTACAGACGATTTTAGCCGGGTTTGAAATGGCGATTCTCTCTTGTATGTCTTTAAAACTATCAAAAGGCTTCCTCTCCCGCTGTTCCAATATTGTCCACATGTATTTCTTACCAATTCCTGGAAGTAGCTCAAGTGCGTGCATCCTAGGCGTAATTGCTTGAGCTTTGTTGAAGAATTGGACAATTTTTTCTTCTCGATTTGGGACGATTGTTTCTATGATAAAAGGTAACTCACTTTTTGCTGTCGATGTTAAATTATTATAGTTTATTCTACCAGTTATGTGGCTTATTTTTCCTCTTGGCATTGCTTTTCCTACATACACTCTCTCCCTTAACTCAAATGTTGTGCCTCTGATAGCTTCTGCTTCGAGTAATGTGAAATAATCTTCACCAATAAGTTGGACTATTGGCTCCGTTTTAAAAACTGTCTTAATGGCGCTAGGTTTTCCAAGTGGAAGATGGTCTAGTACATATGTATACTCTTCATACTTCTTATCGCTGTTCATTTTCTTGGTTTCACTAAGTCTTTTTCTACTTTCAAAAATGGATGGGTTGAAGAGTCTTATCTCAATAAATACTCTATCTGTAGCTATCTAAAAGCTTTAGCACCGCCTCCAATTTAGAGGTAACAATGATTTTTTTCTTGCTTCCAACGAAAAAACCCCTCAACTCTTCGATGCTTTCTGGCATACAATTTACAATTTGCACAGCGCCTGTCTTCTCAACATCAAATTGTTCAATAAGTGCTTTTACTAGTTCTTTGGCTTTATCTTCGCCAAGCTTTGAAAATTTCTTCACATAATCATATGTTCTCTGTTGGAACTCATCTAATGACTTTTTACTTTTTTCAAGGGCTCCCTTTACTTCTGAAACCGTTATTTCACTTTCATCTACAATCTTTCTAGGCATCTAATTTTCCCCCTGATAATTGTTTAGCCCTTATGTTGTCGCATGTGTTCAGGACGTAAAATGATGGTCTTCTCTTTATTTCCAACTTTTAGTTTAACTGTGTATGCACGTCCTCGCTTCTCTTTAACTAATCCAACTCGTCCATGATAACGTCTATGTGGCATTCCCTTGTGTACGCTTGAATCGATTATTATCACGACTTTCTCATCAGGCTTATACTCGTGTAGTAACCTTCCAAGGGGTTGTAAACCTCTCTCTCTTTGCTTCTTCCTCAAAAGTTTACGAGTTCCTCTTCGGTAACCTTTAGATTTAGGCATAAGTATTCCCTCTTAAATTTTAACACCCATTACATCAATCTCTACACATTTTGCTGATGTATCTACAAGAGAAGATACGTTAGGGTCAGTACGTCCTTGATCCCCAGATATCAACTCCTTAATATAAAGCCCTCCCTGACATCGTATTAACATTTCGACCAATCTTGGCTTCAACCTTTTTACTTTAACTTTAAAGATGCGTCGTTTTCTCATCTTATCAACTCGACGATGTAAAACACGTGAAGGAGTTAACTGACGAATCAAACTATCAGTTAAACCTTCCTTGAGCTGCTTTAAATCTTCATCAGAGATCTTTTTCTCAAATTCTACGACCACCCTATAAACTTTGTCAACTTTCTCTTCGGTTTTGACTTTCTTTAATTTCTCCTTCGACACTATTCTTAGTTTAGAAACTTCAACCTTTCCTTCTGCTGTTTGAGTCATCTTTTTTCTGAATATTCGTAGTTTTATATTTCTTGTTTTTGGCTTCTTTACTTCAATAATGAACGGTCTTCCTGATCCAAGAACTCTTGCGTCTATGTCTTCACGACCAGCAGCATGAAACCGAGTATCTGTTCCCTCAGTCATTTCAAGAAGTGGGGCTGCAATTAACTCTTCGACAGATTCAGGGTACATTTTTCCTGTTCCTTTACAGTGAGTACAACCTACACCCTCACATTTTTTACAGATCCATTTGCTTTGAGGAATGCCTCTGACTAGCTTTCTATAGCGACCAGCTATGAAAAGTGGACGTACATTGAGAGATATGTTGTCTGTGAACGGGTTGATGATTATAAGAACGTCTGGTTTTTTGTAATCCACAGTTTTTTGGGTTATCGATACGATTTGTCTTCCTATTTCGCGGCTTAGCTCGTTCCGGATGTTTTCGCCCCATTTTATGTTAAACTTGGCGCGTAATTCGTCCTCTCTATTTTCTATTCCAGGTGGAACTGTTATACCCACGAGAAAAGTTTTGTACTCATACTCTGCGAGTTTTTCAACGGTTTTTTCCATGAGTTCTTTTATCTTATTAAAATTGTTTTCACAGAGATGGCATCTTTCTTCTGTTTTTACAGTTATTCCTTTGTTCTCTAAGGTTTTTAATGCAAGGTTTGAAAACCCTTTTCTTGCAACCGTTATAAGAAGATTGGTTCCTTCTTCTGACCCTTCGAGGGCAAGCCTGTCTCCTTCAAGTGTTAAGAGAAGCTTCATCACTTTTCCTCTCTCTTGGTTAGTTAGTCCATGTGCGAGAAGAGCAAACTGTCTTCCCAAGCAGTAATCACAAAGAGCATGTTCTTTTAACAACGCTTCTGCGGTTTTCAATATTTTCATAGCCGTTCTCTCGAGTTTTATTCTCTTTACGTGGCTGAGAAAATGCAGCCTTTAGAATTTTCTTTGTAACTTCTTCAGGAATTTTTGGGGCATTCTCTTGCGATGGAAAGTCTTCATGTATTTCTTCATTAAGAAATATTGCTTCACAAGTTCTTTGACGCTTTTTTCGTTTGTACCTGAGCCTGATGCAACTCTTCTGATTCGAGAAGAGTTAAGTATTTTCGGGTCTGCTCTTTCATCTTTTGTCATTGATTGGATGATGTACTTCCATTGTTTCATCTTGTCCTCCGCTACATTGACGGCTTCGTCTGGGATGTTGGCTCCTGCTCCAGGAACCAAACTCAATATGCTTTTCAGTGTTCCCAGACTCTTCATGGCTTCTATTTGCCCGAGCATGTCTGTTAGCGTAAATTTTCCACTTAAGATTGCTTTTGCTTTCTTTTCGGGTACCGATATTTCAGCTTCTCTAACCTTCTGGACTAGACCTTCAATGTCACCCATCCCTAAGAGCCTGCCAACAAACCGTGATGGCACAAATTGCTCTAGGGCCTCAATTTGTTCTCCTGTTCCAATGAACTTTATGGGCGCTCCCGTCGCTGACACAGCTGAGAGTGCTCCTCCACCTCTAGCTGAACTATCCAGTTTTGATACGAGAATCGAACCTATCTTAGTTGCTTCATTGAAAGCTTTTGCTTGTGCTGTTGCTTGCTGCCCCATCGTAGCGTCAACGATGAGGATTATCTCATCTGGCTTCACTACTCTTGCTGTCTTTTTCATCTCTCCAATTAAGCGCTTCTCATCTTTGTGGCGACCTGCTGTGTCAAGTATTATCACTTCATAATTCTCTTTCCTAAACTTCTCAACACCGTCAATGGCGATTTTTATGGAGTTCTTCTCTGTTTTGTCGCCATAAACTGGAACGTTTATTCTATCAGCCAGCTGCTTCAATTGAGCATAAGCGCCAGGACGGTAAGTATCAGCGCAGACAAGGGCGGGCTTCAATCCTCGTTTTTGGAAATATTTGGCTAGTTTAACCGCAGTCGTAGTTTTTCCAGCGCCTTGAATGCCAATAAGCATGTAAACCTGTGTTTTTCCAGTTTCTATCGGAATCTTTGCCGGTTTTTCGCCTAGAAATCTTGTAAGCTCGTCGTAAAGAACCTTTACAACGTGCTCGCGCCTAGAGATTCCGGGCGGTAGCTTTTCCTTTAGGGATCTTTCTTCTATTCTGCTTGAAATCTCAAGTACAAGTTGAACGTTTACATCACCTTGGAGTAAAGCACGCTGAACATCCTTAACAAGCTCTTTTACAACAGCTTCATCAACAACCGGGGCTTTCATAATCTTACGAATGGCTCTAACAAGTGAAGAGCCTAATTTTTCTATAGCCGACATCTTTAGAGCCCTCTAGTTTTTATGTTAACACGCTCAACTCGAAGGGATACAAATCTCATTAAAAATGTTTATGGATTTTGAGTATAACAGATTGTAACACTTAATTCTTTATGAAATATATTAAAAAACAATTTTTTTCAGAGTTGATGACATGCTCGTAGTTGCTGAGAAGGGATCGGTTGCTAGATCTATTAAAGCAGCCATTCGTCCCCCTCCTAGAGCTCTGGCTTTATCAGGACACTTTCTTGGACTTAACTTTTCTGAAGAGTATAAGATTTGGACGAAAGTTAATCCGAAGAGGCTTTTTCAAGCACCAATCAGGTGGGTTGTCAAAGACAAAAAAAGGTATTGGAACCTCATTAAAGCATTGAAAGAAGAGGAAGCTACACTTGTAATCGCAACGGATAACGATCCTGAAGGAGAACTCATTGCATACGAAGTTCTCAATTTAGCTGAAAATATTCTTGGCGATTTTTCATACAAACGTATGCGATTCAACTCAACAACATATTCCGAGTTGCGGCAAGGCTGGTTGAATTTGGAAGATGAATTGAACTGGGGCTGGGTATGGAAAGCCCTTTTCCGCCATAAGTTTGACCTCATAACTGGAGCAGCATATACCCGTCTTCTCACGCTCTCAGCTCAAAAAACAAGGAAAGACATCAAACTTGTTTCTTGGGGGAGTTGCCAAACACCAACCCTCTGGTTCGTCTTTCAGAGGGATATGACGATCAAGAATTTTAAACCTGAAAAATACTATGTTGTGGAGGCAATTCTGAATGTTGAAGGCGTCAGAGTCAAAGTTACATCAAACGTCATAAAGGAAAAGCATGAGGCTTCAGGTTTGTATGAGAAAGCGAATAAGGCGCCTTTCGCTGTTGTTGAAGAGTTTAATCTGGCTGAAGAAGTTCAACTTAGGCCGTTGCCAACTGACACAGATATCATGCTTCAAGAATTAACGAAGCTTCTTCCCGTCAGTGGAGTTAGGATCATGAGGGTGGCTGAGAGTCTTTACGCTGATGGCTACATAAGCTATCCTAGAACGCAGACAAACATGTGGATTAAGATAGATCACAAATCCATCCTTAACATGATGGTAAAAACCCATTTGTCGAACTATGTTAGAACTGGTGCTTTTAGACCGCGAAATGGGAAGAAAAATGATGGTGCGCATCCTCCGATTCACCCTACCAAACCACATCTAGCAGAAGGGTTGAAGGGGAAAATCTGGGATTATTTGGCAAGAAGATACTTAGCCAATGTTGTCGCTGAGGATGCTATCTTTAAGAGATGGAGCCTGAGGGTTGATTTGAACGGGGCTATCTTAAATGGAACAAACCGCTATTTAGTTCAAGCTGGCTTCTACCAAGTTCTACCGTTTTTTAAACCAAGCAAGCTTCAGGAAATCCCAGAAGTAGTTCCTGGGACAAAACTCCAAGTTGAAAAAATTGATTTAATGGAAAAAGAGACTTTACCACCCCCGCACCTATTAGAGTCTAACCTGTTGAGGATGATGGAGCGATATCATATAGGAACAGATGCAACACGACAACTATACCCCACGCTGATTGTAAAAAGAGGATATGCCGTAAGAAGAGGTAAATATTTCGAGGTTAGCGATTTTGGTGAAGAGCTTATAAATCTTCTGAAAAATGTAGATGCTAGACTTGTGACACCTGAAACGAGAGCTCACGTTGAAGAAGTTATGGGGGAAGTTGAGAGAAAGGAAAAAACTGTAGATGATGCATTACAGGAATCATTAAAAACCTATAAACAGCTGTACCTGAAACTTCAAAGTGAATTAAGTTTTGAGAACGGTTTTTCTGTTTGATAAGTGGCTTCAGAACTCATAGGCGTCTTCATCGATCCGACGGCTCTTCTTGTCCTCATCAGCCAATAATAATTAACCAGTGACCTTTTAATGAAGTTTTCTCCTGTCTGTTGTACTTAATATTAAGTTGATCCTTTCACGCGCATGATCTTCATTCTGTCCATGATCCTCCAATATTCGACTTCTAATCCTTCAGTAAGTTTTGTTTTAATATTTTCTTCAGATGGCTTCTTTGTATAGAACACCTCATAGGTCTCTAAGTCCATTAACTGAACTGAGTCTTCACTTAAAGATACGACCTGTCCATTGCGCTTTTCAATCAAAGGAACATCTATCTTCGCACTAACCGGGCTCACAATGCTTCTCTTCACACCATCAAAAACCCCGATAGCTACAATTCGTGCTTTAGCTGATCCATGTTTACCAGGTTTAGACTTTTCGTACGCAACGATTTTACAGGGCTCATTATCAATAAATATATTCCGACCTACTTTCAAACTACTAATTTCAGTTCTTTTGCTCATGTTTTTTCCTCATTCTTTTCTTGCTTTTAGCATTCACTGCTTTATTGAGTTGCACTTTTATTTTATATTGAAGTTTATAACCTTAGTCCTGTTTTCCAGACTTTGCAAACCTGTTTATTAAATGGGAAATCTTAGAAGCGCAGCTACACCACCTAACCCCAATAATTTTTTGCCGGCTTCATGTCCAGTGTTGACAATTATTACATTACCCCGAATCTTTTCTACATTCCTGATGAGGTTTTCAACCCGCTGCCTTTCTGCTACTTCTCTTTTTCTAAGAGAGATGTCTGCGACAAGTATGTGGTCAACAGCTCCCATGCTTGCCGCTTTTTCAACTTCGTCTATGCCATAGGAAACGTCTCCTCGTTGAGATCCAAGTCTTGAAAGAACTGTCTCAACTAACCTTGTTTCTTCAGCGATTCTGATTTTTTTTACAACTTTTTCTAAGATCCCTGAGCGAAGGGCTTCTTTAATACCTGAGAGCCCTCCGATGCTAGTTGTTCTAACGGCTTCGATATTCTTAGTGATGCTTGGCTGCTGTTCTTTTACGTATTTAACAAAGTCTTTTTTGATGTAGCCAGGTCCCACAACAGCTATTGAAGATTTTAGATTATTCCAGACTGGTAGTAGAAATTGAAGGGCTGATTTGAAGTAGTTTGAAAGTGCGCTACTTCTTTTTTCAGCTTCTAGCTTTCCGGGAAGTCTTGCATCAATCTCGTTCTTTACATCTATGCCATGGTGCCTTAGTACTGCGATGCAACATTTTTCATCGTCCATTCCAATGACGATAATTGGCTGAGATTTTTCTTCACATGCGGTTTTGATTCGATCAAGCTGATACAATGACCACTTGTCTTTTTCAATTGTCAAAGCCTTTCTTGGATATATGCTGATGGTGTGATGGACTCCAATTATTCCAGGGATTTTTTCAGGGGCTTCTAAAATCAACCCCATTATTCGAAGCCGATTCACACTTTCATGAAAAGCCACTTTCTCCACATTGAGACCTACGTTCAACCTTCGCCTTTTTCCCTTAGTCGGTCTTGCATCTTCTTGCGTTATCTTGATTGCCCTAGTCGTACGCGCGTACACTTTATCTCCAGATTCAACAACATTGTAAAGTGACCAAAGATCATCTAAGGTTTCGGGTACAAGTTTTATCACGCCTTTCTTTATGTTCTTTTCGAGGATTCGCAACTCAAAAACACGTATAAGTTATTAACTGTGCTAAAATTTAAGCGGAACAGAGTACATTCTATAACATGGGAAACTTATCTTATATTTTGTATGGTCACCAGTAATGTCTAAAGTAGTAATACGTAAAGTAAAGCAAAACGATATGTCTGCTATTTATGAGATCGAGGAGGACACGTTTAGTGAAGATTATCCGCGTTTCTTACTTGACTTCTTGGCTAGAAAGTATTCCAAGACGTTTCTGGTAGCTGATGAAAACGAGAAAGTTATCGGTTACGCTGTCGCTTCAATTGAAGGGAACAATACAGGCCATCTTATATCGATTGCAGTCAAGAAGAGCCATCAGAAAAAAGGAGTAGGATTAATTCTTACATTGGAGATTTTTAAGGCGCTTGAAAAATTTGGCGTGTCTCATGTAAAACTTGAAGTTCGAAAAAGTAACCGTGTAGCTCAAGATTTCTACAAAAAATTAGGGTTCCAGCTCAAATCCATTTCTAAAGGTTACTATGGAAGTGAAGATGCTTACGTTTTCACGAGAAGCATTTAGAGGAATACGGTAAAAAAGGGGATGGAAAGAGAATTATTAGAATTCCTGAGTTTATTGTACGATGTCAGTGACAGTTAGTAACTGAATGCCTACGGGTCTTTTTACTACGTTAGAGATTCTGTCGCCTATGATTATTTTCACGTCTTTTCCACCAGCTACATCGATAAGTCTTTGCGTTATGACTCCGTCGAAGATGATGGTGTGGCCTTTTTTAATAGTCTTTAGGTTTTCATACATCACTCCAACGGGCGTTCTTAAAATGTCTTCTCCTTTATCGTTTAGGATGATTGCCTCTAGAGTGCCTTTCAAACTAACCATTTTTTCTCGGGTGGCTTCTGGCACAACGGTCTTTTTAATTACTCTTTTTCTGATCTTTGGGGCTTCAAGTTCCTTAACAGATGTTTTGTTTTTGAGGGCTTCGAGCGCCTCTTTTGGCGTCAATTCTTCAACTTCTTTACCTCTAGGTGCTCTAGTAACGTAATCTATGTCTGCGACTTGAAGTAGTTCTTTCAGAATCATGTCGCCGCCTCTATCACCGTCGAGGAAAGCGGTGACTTCTTTCTCCTTACTGAGGTTTATGATGGTCTCTGGTATGCTTGTTCCTTCACAAGCAATAGCGTTCTTAATTCCGCTTTGCAGGAGAACTCCAACGTCAGCTCTTCCTTCAACTATTATTATTGACGAAGAGGACGAAACTTCTGGACCCGCTGCCAATCCTTCAGTGCCAAACTTAACAATCTTTACTGGTTTAATGATCTCTGAAACTTCTTTTAAAACCGCTTTAGTGCTGGGTGCTTCTTCGATGGTCCATTTCTGTAAAAGTTTTTTTGCTCTATCTATGATTGCTTCTCTTTTTGTTTCTCTTGCGTCTTCCAGTTTTGTTAGTGTAACCTTCGCTTCACAAGGCCCTACACGATCAACACTTTCTATGGCTGCTGCGATTAAGGCTGTTGATGGTCTACTTAGGCTTGATAGTATCACTATTGTTCCAATGGTCTTGTTTCGTTTTGTTTCGATTTCGATCTGGATTCTGCCTATTCGCCCGCTTTTTTGCAGTTCTCTCAGGTCTAAGTCTGGCCCGAATAGACCTTCTGTTTGTCCGAATATTGCGCCTACTACGTCTGGTTTTTCTACTATACCTTTAATCTCGTAGGAAGCTCGAATAACATATTTTGTGGTAATTTGTTGAGAATGACCCAATCAGTAAATCTCCAAAATGAAATTTGTTTAATGTGACTCATTTCTGCAAGCTCCTCTTAACTGGAGTTTGAACCTGCAATTTATTTCCAAAGTCATCTTGTCGCACGTGCTTCTTTAACTTTTCTAAATAAGAAGGCAGCCCTTCAATGTCTTTAACATTACGTCTAACCAAAGAGCTCAACTCCTTCCAGAAACCCAAATTAACCTTTACGCCTTGTAGTTCAAGATAAGTGGTTATTCTACTTACTAATCGTTTGCCGTCCCGGTCGAAGTCAACTAGGACGATCAATTCTTCGTTTTGAATTCTATCCAAGCTGTCGATTAGGATGTTCCGGGAAGCCTTTACACAAAATATTTCCCCTTTTATGCCAAGCCGTCTTAAAGCGTGAAGATCTTTCTTTCCTTCTACTATTATTGGAACTTCTCTATCACTTTCTACTGTGAGTTTCTGTAATGCTTCTGTTAGAAGATTGTATTTTCTTTCTAAACTGCTAAGCAAAAAATTCACCGAGTAACAATCAGATTTCTTATCTCTTGGTATAGTTTCTTTGCGTCGTCATTTGTGTCAAAATATTGACGAACAGGTTTAAGCATATTACTCAAAGCCTTGGCAGTAGCCTTCTTTAAATCTAGAGGATGGATGTTGCCTTCTTTATACATTTTGAGAAGATCTTCTAATCTATCAATCTCAATTGTGCCACCGTATTTTTCTGGCCTATTGATTCTGAATGGTGTTCCTTCTTCCTTGAAGAGGATGTACTGTACGATTTCGATTACTGGATTACCTTGAAGCTGCTTAGGAGGACAGAAAGCGTTTAACATCTTCTTTTCAACCTCTTCTGAAGAGTCGTGGATAAAGATGCATTTTTCAGGTTTGGATTTACTCATCTTCACATCTATGAGTTTCGTCTCTGAGATTTCATCAGTGTCCATTCTCCCAAGGCCACTTAGTCCAGATAATAAAGGAGTGTGTATAGCAACAGGCTTCTTCATATTGATCTTATTAGCGACTTCAATTGCAAGCACATGTGCTCTACGTTGATCCATTCCACCTAAACAAAGATCAAGATCTTGGTAAAAGATGTCTGCAACTTGCATTGAAGGATATATGAGTTTGGAGAAGTCGGTTACAGCAGCCTTGTCACTTCGACCCATAATAGTCATGGCTCTCTTCACACGTGCTAGTGTGAGTTTTTTCGCTATCTTTAGAACTAGAGCCCAGTAGTCTGGATCGCTTACTAAGTCCTCTGCTGCTATGATGTTGAGCTTGTCCACATCTACTTTGAGGGCTTTAAGGCAGTGTTCGAGGTATTTAGCGCATTTTCTTATGTTCTCTAGTTTTCCTCCTAGTTTGTCGTTGATCTGAGCGTGCCATGTGGCTTCAAGAAAGGTCATCTCTATATCTGCGTCCATCATATCCTTTAGCTTTGAAGCCCAGATAATCCATCCGACATGAAAAAGGCCGGAAGGCTCAACACCAATATAACCTTTAAGAGGCCTTGATTCTTCCATTAGCTCTTTAAGACGAGCTTTTGTAATGACCTCTTCTGCATTTCTTGTGATTGAAGCAATCCTTTCAGCAGGGTTCATTTCTCATCTACGTTTAAACCACTTAAAGAAACGTACTTAAAAGTCTCTGTTTATCGATGGGCGAAGTGTGCCCGCGACAACTAACTCTCAGCCTCACAGTATAGGGCATACGCCCCGCTTAGCTGAGCTCTCTAAGTTGCGGGTTAGCCAACGCCCAACGCCTCCACAGTGGAGGTTGTTTGAAATAAGTGAAGAAACGTTTATTTCAAGATTGCTAAATCTATGATTCTTGACACCCACCGGAAATTACCGTGCACGACGGCCTCGACCAACGTATGCTGCTACCGATGAAGAAG
>JAGMEO010000030.1 GCA_023128135.1 Candidatus Bathyarchaeota archaeon
ATACGACATTTGATTTCTCTGACATAATTACTTACATCTCCTGTTTTTTATGTTATTATTAGAAATACCATTTGTAATGATGCCTTTTAAACTTCGTTTTTTTCCAAAAAAATGGATTAACGAATGTTAATGTTAGTCTTTTTAAATTCTTTACACTCTTAAAGATGCAAGATTTAGGCTGTTGAAAGGGTTAAATTTTGTTTGATTGGATTGGACTAGGATACATTGGTGTTCTCATTTTTTCTTTTCTGGTGAACATGCTTCCTTTCAGTTCTCCTTCTAACATGGTTCTGGCTGCTTTTGTTGTAACTAACCTTCAAGGAAGTTCTCCATTTATCATCGGTGTTTTGGTTGCTATTGGAAGTACGTTGGCAAAGACGATTCATTATTTCATTTCTTTATATGGATCCAAAGTTCTGAACGATGATATTAAAAAAAGATTAGAGAATTATGGCTTAAAATTGGGCGGAATGGGTGCAGTTGTATTATTTCTCACTGCTGCATCTCCGATCCCAGATGACCCAATAATTGTTGCACTTGGGGTTGTAAAATACAATCCTGTCAAATTTTTGATAATTTTCTTTTCTGGAAAAATTTTGATAACTACCGCAGGAGCGTTGATGGGTAATGCTTTGGATCCCATATTAACAGGTATTTTTGGGGATATAGGTACAGCAATATTCTCATTTGTCCTAACTGTTCTCTTAACAGTGGTGTTAGTGAAAGTTGATTTGGAGAAAAAATTCAAGAATTTTTGGAATAAGTTCTCGAAGAATTAGTTAAAATGATAATCTATTTCATTATTGAGTGTTTTCTGAAGATGAAAATTTATTTGAAGGGTTGCATACCTGCATATTTAGCCCTTTCGCCAAGGGCTTCTTCTATTCGTAACAATTGATTATATTTACTGTTTCTGTCGCTTCTCGCTAGACCACCAAACTTGCTTTGACCTGCATCCAAACCTACAGCTAGATCAGCAATGAAAGCATCCTCGGTCTCACCACTTCTGTGACTTACTATGACTTGCCAATCGTGTTTATAACTAAGATTCGCTGCATCAATTGACTCAGTAACTGTACCAATCTGGTTTAACTTCAGAAGTAATGCGTTGCAACTTTTTTCTTTTATTGCCTTCTTGATGTACTCAGTGTTTGTTACTAGTAAGTCGTCACCTACGATGTTAATTCTTTTTCCAAGTCTAGCTGTAAGCTTTTTCCATCCCATCCAGTCATCCTCAGCCATGCCGTCCTCAAGAGAGAGAATTTCGTACTTTGAAACAAGATCTGAATAATAATCGATCAACTCTTCTGATGAGTATAATTTACCATACAAATTATATTTCCCATCTTTGAAAAATTCAGAACTTGCAGCATCTAAAGCCAAAAAGATTTTTCCAGAATATCCTGCTTCTTCAATCGCTTGCAACATGTACTCAAGTCTCTCTTCTACATTTGAGACTTTTGGGACAAAACCACCTTCATCCCCTAATAGGATACCTTGATGACCAAACTTTTTCCTCAAAATATTTTTCAGAACATGATAGGTTTCAACCCCTATTTGCAAAGCTTCAGAATACGTCGTAGCTCCAGTTGGGAGAAGCATCTGCTCTTGTATATCATTTTCCAGCCCAGCATGTTTACCTCCATTCATCACATTGAGTTGCATAGTAGGCATGATCTCCCCGGTCCTACTAGAAAGATCGGCAAGATGTGCATACAAGGGTTTACCCTTTGAGAAAGCCCCGGCTCTACAGACCGCCATTGAAACAGCTAAAATCGCATTTGCACCAAGCTTGGATTTCGTTTTAGTCCCATCTAGTTCGAGCATTGTTTTATCTATATCTTCTTGTTCTGTTACGTCCATTCCCAAAATTGTTGGAGTGATCACTTCTTCGATGTTCTCAACTGCTTTATTGACAGATTTTCCCATGAAGGCTCTTCCACCATCTCTCAGTTCAAGAGCTTCTCTTTCACCAGTTGAAGCGCCACTTGGAACCATAGCTGAAAATTTACCATCTACAGTAAAAACTTCAGCTTCAACCGTTGGGTTACCTCTAGAATCCAAAACTTGTCTTGCAGATACACCTAAAATCTTCATAGACTAAAATTACACCTGTTTTCCTACAATTCTGGAAGGAGACATTTAAAAATCTGACTATTAAGAGTTAAAATAAGTGTTACCCAACCAACCATTTATAACTCATTTAACATGTTACAAAATAATTCGAGTGCATAAAAGACTTTATCATAAAAACCAACATGAAGATGATAACATGAAAAAAGCATTATTGTTGATCATTGCTGTTATTTTCATACTCTTAGGTCTTCTAGAAAAAGAATATTTTCTTGCAGAGACTTTTGTTAGAATCATTTGTATATCTTGCTTAGGACTTGGTTAACAATTGAAATTACAGAAGTTAAGATCCATTACACAAGTTGTATCGTTCATTACATTAAACCTAGGCATTACTCAAGCATTAAAAACAGGCATAATATGTCCAGTCTTGAATTGTTATGCTTGCCCTCTAGCAAATACTGCTTGCCCAATTGGACTAGTCCAGAACTTCATAATTCTGGGAAAAATCCCATTTTACTTAATCGGAGCATTAAGTTTGTACTATACATCATTAGGAAGAGCATTCTGCGGATGGGCTTGTCCTTTCGGTGCAGTACAAGATCTACTTAACAACATTAAGATACGTAATAAGGACTTTAATCCAAGACCAGTAAAATACGCAAAATATTTGGTTTTATTAGTCACCCTTTTTCTAGCTTGGTTGTTCGTTGATACGGTTTTTTGTAAGTTTTGTCCATCAGCAAGTCTTTTCGCAGCAATTCCAATGATGTTTATTAACCCTGACCTAAATCATGGGTTCTTTTTTTACGTTCACTTAGTTACACTTGCGATGGCAATTGTATTATTTCTTTTGGTTAGCCGTTTTTGGTGTCGTTACCTGTGTCCTCTAGGTGCTATTATGGGCACATTCAATTCCGTGAGTATCTTGAAGATATCGCTTTCACAAGAAAAATGTATAAAATGTAACATTTGTCTTGAAAACTGTCCGATGGGGATCAGGGAAATAGATGAAATTAACGATTCAAGCGATTGTATCAAATGTGGAGTGTGCGTAGAGGAGTGCCCCCATAACGCTTTAAAGTTCAATTTTACTCTAAATTGATATCGTTAATTGTGGGAAATGGGAAATTTGAGGAAAGCATGGCTCTGTGTTCTTGGGTTATTCCTATCTACTTTAATTTTTGGAGTGGAAATTGGGTTAACTAGAGCAGAGTTTAATCGCGCGCCTGATTTCACATTGACTGATATTGATGATGAAGTGTTCTCGTTAAGCGATTATCGAGGTAGTGTTGTTCTCATCGACTTCTTTTATATAGCCTGTCCACCATGCGAAGTGACTATGCCTTACCTAAGGCAGTTACATAACACTTACAGTTCCCAGCTGGTCATGATCTCCATCACTGTTTCACCCTACACTGACACTCAAACCGAATTGGACAGCTATCGAAAAGATAATGAAATGTCGTGGATAATCGCGAGGGACATCGAGGACGTAACGTCACTATATGGTGTAACACTTGCTCCAACGCTATTCATCATCGATGTGGATGGGTACATTCGTTACAAGCACGCTGGATCTCAAAATATGGAAGAGGTTGAAGCTGAACTCGCAGGTTTGGATGAAGCTGACTCTACATCGCCATCTTTAACTGTGCAGAGAAGCCCAAATAACCCAGAAAACACTGAAACAGTGACTTTCACTGTGACTGCTCACGATGATCTGGTTGGAATAGGTTTAGAGACTATCGAATTGTATGTGGATGGTAATTTAGTTAAATCATGGACTTCAGCTGGAAAACACACCTACTCTTCAGGTCCATATTCTGAGGGAACGCATGAATATTATACAATTGCTTCAGATAAATCAGGTAATGTTCAACGAGTTCCAAGTGTGGGAGCCGAAAGTTTTGACGTGAGCTCACCACTTCCACCATCAACCTCAGAGGATCAGACTTGGATCTGGACATTACTTTTCATAGGCGGATTCATAATAGTGGCAATATTAATGACTAAAAAAATAATGGAATAATAAATCCATTCAATTAATGTTTCTTGTCAATAGAAACAGAAGAACCTGAAATTTACTTGATGCTTCAATAGATTTTCAATTTAATATGGTAGTGTTACTCGAATCTTTTAATGAAATGTAATGGTAAGACAAGTAAATCTCCAAATAAATATGAAGCGCGTTCAAAATATTTTGGATTTACACCTAACTCTTTAAAACCATTAGAATCATTGTAACCCTTAAAGAAGCCATAAACAAACAGCTCAGGAATCCCAGGATACTGTGTTATTAAAATAATGTCAAGTATCTGAAAAACCTTGGTTGGATCCCAACAGAAATATTCGTGATCAACCTTAATGAAATGTATTTTATCTTCCTCAATCTTGATCAAGGTATTTGAAGCTCGATTATCACCAAAGGCGTACCCAAGTTTATGAAGAGAAGCAGTTTTCACTCCAATAATGTAGCCAATGTCAGTAAGTTCTTTGTTTTTTGCAGTAAGAACAAATTGTGTCAGTGGTATAGCATCTTCATATTTTTCTACAATAAAATGACCTACATGTGAAAGTTGCCGAATATCGATGGGGTATATTAATTGTGGTGTTTTAATCCCAACTTTTCTAAATATGTCCCTCGCCATTATTGCTCCTCGAATTTTTTCAGTTGTAGATGCATATGCTTTAATTGGTCTTAATATAGCAAGGGAGAGCCCACAAATCATGTAATCCGTCAATATTCGCCTAATGTTATATTTGTAATATTTGACGACAACATATTCCTTCCTCTTTTTCTTTGTAGAACACAAAGAGACTTGTCTAGTGAAGCTTGGCAAATATTTTATAATCTTCACTTGACTGTATCCTATTTTTCTCAGGAAAATCTCTTCAGATGTTTGCATAATTCAAGATCAACTATATGAAAGATATAAGCAGTTTTTCAGACAGCAAACGCTAACTCGTGAATTAATCATTAAGGTTGTAACCGTACATACCTCTCAAGTTCATTTGCTATGTTATTTAGACCCAAGTGCTTCAGTGTGGTTTTTCTAGGTATTCCTCTGTTATCCCATCCTCTTTTTTCATAATATTGTCTAAGCATTCCAATGTAACTTTCTTTCTTTAGTTTTGAGCCTTTCAGGGCTCCTTTTGTTAATGGTTCTTTAAACCATCTGAGAGGCGGTGTGTCCATGGTTGAGTCCCAGCGATCTTTATATTCTCTCACCCAGAAAGCCCTCATCAAACTATAGATTCTGTCTGCAATTGTGTAAAGTTCCTTAAAATTGATGTCTTTACCTGTTGCTGCTTTGAGTAAACGTGGATACCAGTTCAAGTCTAAGCTTACTTCAACCCATGGCAGTCTGCAGACAACTAAACTTTCGAAGATGCCTCCTCTTATTCTTTGAAGTTCTATTACCTTATCGACTTTTTCTTCACTATAGCTCTCCCTTCCCACTGTCATTTCCCATGATATTACCCAAGCATCTTTATGATGTGCTCCTATGGGGGATGTTCCAAAGGATAGAGCCATAGCAGGTGCAGCGTGACAATCATATGCTGATATTTCTAAGCCTTTTACTTGCATGGCAAAATTTGTAGCTTTTTCACCTAACTCTTTCGAAACCCTTAAGGTTCCTTCAGATAATAATTTACCAATTCCTTTTTTGTATACGATGTCTTTTACTAATGTTTTCGCAGTGTCAAAGTCTCCCCAGTCTATTGAGATTGGTAAAAGATCGTTTTTGGATGCTTCTATTGCAAAGCCTATTACACTTCCAAGACTTATAGTGTCTACACCATAATCGTCTGCAAGTCTGTTTAATGTGGCAACCTTCTTTAAATCTCCGAGACCAATATTTGAACCTAGCATTCCAACATTTTCATAGTCCAACTCTGATAGCTTATTTTCTGAGTCATGAACTATATTTCCACATCTCATGTTACAATGTGGGCAGCCTTTCTGACTTATTTTTATTTTTTCCATCTCATAACCATTAATAGAGTCAGCTAGATCAAATACACCTTCCTTGAAGTTGTATGTTGGGAGAACGCTGTTTACTTGAGACCATTCTACTACAGACATTGTGCCTTGTCTCATCCAGAAATCGTAGTTTGGCTTCTCCAAAACTTCCTTGTAGGCTTGTACTCCTAACTTCTTTATCTCGGATGGTTCATCTACCGGGATTTCGCCGGATCCTTTAATGACTATAGCTTTCAGTTTTTTTGATCCCATCACAGCGCCCATGCCAGGTCTGCCACCGGATCGTCCTTTTTCTGACATGA
>JAGMEO010000031.1 GCA_023128135.1 Candidatus Bathyarchaeota archaeon
GCAGAAGCTTCTTCTACCGGAGCCAGAAACACTACCGAAGCAGTTGAAACTGATCTTCAGATGTTTATAAAATTTTAGAGAATCATTAATGTTTCTAATTGTTTGGTGGGCCCGCCCGGATTTGAACCGGGGGCCACTCCCCAAGCAGACTTTTTCCGCTTTACAGGTTATGAGCTTCAACGATCTTTTCTGTCGCTCTAACCAAACTGAGCTACGGGCCCCGAATCTATGTTTTTACAAATATTTTGGTTGATTTAAGGATTTTCTCAAGACCGGGATATTAATAAAACATGGCTATTATCGTGTCGATGTTTTATAGTGTGCTATTCAACATGTCATCTTAAATTTAAATATAACAAAGTTTGACCAGAATTAGAGGTGCCGCCGATTAGGCCGTCGTACGTGTAATTTTGCACGGACGCAAGCTCAGCCTGGTAGAGCAGCGGACTAACAGAATGTACTGTTAGGCTGAGGCTGTTAACCCGTAAGATAGGAGATAACTCCTGTCTGGGGAGTGGTCGAGGCTGCTGGTAATCCCAACGGTCGCCAAAAAGGTTCGAGTCCTTCCGGCGGCGCCAGAACTTCTTACTCTTCTAGTTCTTCCAGTTTCTTCGGGAGATATGACTTTACTACATAGTCTAATCCGTATCTGGAGAAAGCTTCAAGTTCACACTTGTTCTTGTGCTTGAGAAAATCGTCAATCTGACTCTTCCAAGGTTCCTCTTTATATCTTGGGTCCTTCTTCATGTCGTAAAGTCTCTTGATGTCTACGTCTTTCAATCGTTCATGGGGCAGTTTGTATAGGTCGATGTCTGTGCTGTATAGCCCCATCCAACGTGCTTCTGGTGTTGCTAGATCTCTGAGGTGAGCTGCGTTGGCGCTGCCGCAAATGATCGTAACTGCAATTGCCATTCCCCATGGATCAGCGTCACAGAATATGAAGACTGGGAGGTTTAACTCTTGATTCAGCCTTCTAATCATATGCCTTGTCGCTCTTTGAGGTTGCCCAGCTGTGTGGATTAAAATGGTGTTGAACTTTTGGTGGGCTTTTTCCTCTACGAACCTTGTGAACATTGCGCCTTTCTCTATAACTATGATTTTGTCAGCCTTTGTTTCTACGAAGTCTGCTCTGGTTAATGCGGGGCCGATCATGACTCCGTCTGGGTGTGATGTGAGGTTGAGTCTGTTACCTTCGTACCCGGGTACTGTGTACTCAATAGTTAGATCTCCAAATATTGCGCTTCTCTCTTCTGGGAATACGTTAAAATCTTCACGAGAGTGGCCGAGCACTGTTTCTAGGTCTGTTATTATGTTGTCTGATTCCTGTTGGTCTTTGAAATTTATATCAAAAGCCTGTGCAGAGTAGAAGACATCTCTCAAGGTTGAGGTTTTATTGATACTGCTTAATTCATGAACGAACCTGGCGATCCAAATAAGCTGAGTGAAAGGTCTGATGTGACGTATGTTTCTTGAGCTTCTTTTGATGCTTCTGTCTCCTAATATGTATTGCTTCAGGGTTTCATCATAATGTATGTTCCTGGTTGATCGGCTTGGCATTTCTACAGAGGGAAACTCGATGTTTTCAATCTGTTGATATGTTTTTTCTCCCAGGCTCTCCAAGGCCTGTAATGTAAATTTTCTTTTCTCTTTCATGGATGCTTTATTCTTCTTCATCTTCCGAATAACTCCTAAATCTGTCAATTGATCGTAGAAGTGGTTGAATGTCTGGTTCTTCATCTTTACCTGCCAACTCGGTTGAGAAAGTCGCTATTTTTGGCAGGTACTTAGCAAAGACATTGAGCCTCTTTCTCTCTCGCTCAATACTGATTTTCTTTGATAAAAACAGTCTTAGTCTGCGGGAGACGTTTCGGATTCCACGTAATATTTCTTGTTCAACCTCAGGGCGGTCTGCTATAAACTCCTTGCCTACTGTCTTGTAGGGAATCTTGGTCGAACAGATGTGTACGATGAGGGCAATTGGCATGTCTGGAGTGACTTTGTAATGCTTCCAATTTATTCTTGTATTGGCTACCTTCCATGCCACGTCGCTGGATTCATCGTAGAGGAGAGGAATCCGATTCGCGAACCTGTACAAAGCGATTCCAGTTTTATTTGGCACATTACCGCCATAAGCAACTCCCACCTCTATTATGAACGGATAACCTGAATAAGCAGAGGGTTTTCTCTGTTCCACCGTTATGAAGGCTGGCATCAATTCTTTGCGTATGCCTGCTTCTAACAAGTCTCTTCCTATCGGGGACAGGCAAGAAGCGTCTGGAGGTAGAAAGCCAGGGAAGCTCTTCATAGACTGCGCTAACCTGACTGCTTCATCTGGACTGAGCCTTCTCGGATCTAACTTCGATTCCATGTCAGCAAACTCTAGGAATTTTTCAGCAGTGTTCTTTCCAACTCGATGAAAATGGGTTGTCATGAAGCAGAGCAGGTCTCGGCACTTTGTTACATTGCTGATTCTCTGTATGTTTTCAACGTCAATCCCATAAGGATGGGGAAGGGTCTCTGTTGGAGGAAGGGGCATCTTGTCTGTTATCCTCATGAATCTATATAATCGTCCTTTCGGATCGACAAATGTGAGATTTACGTAGGGAGCAACCATGGCTGTCTGCTTCATGTACTCAAGAATTTTTGGCATTGCTTTTGGATAGTCGCCGTCGAAGGTAAAGTCGATTATTGTTCCATGCCATCTGTCCTTGTTCGGTTTCACCTCTTTTTTCAAGATAATGGGCTTATTCTTTTGGATGTCAATCATCAAGTTGAACTCGTATGTTCGACTGGTTCCAGTGCTTGAGATGATGTGAGCTGAGCTGTGGGTTGTTATCTGCCCGTAGAGGATCGCCATCTTTCCGCCAAGCCCGAAGGTTCCCCTTACCTGCTTCAAGGTGTACTTTGAACCATAGAGGATTTGTCCAAAAGCTGAAGGAATGTGCTCAGGGGGCACACCACTCCCATTGTCCATCACTACTATCCTGTAAGTGTTCATGTTTTCGCTAATGCTGTTCTCTTGACTCAGTCTGATGTAGATCTCAGGCAGAATCTGATAGAGCTCACATGCGTCCAGAGAGTTCTCAAGTAGCTCCCTGACAGTAGCGTATACAGCGCGGGATGGATTTGTGAATCCGGCTAAATCTCTGTTTCTGTAAAAGAAGTCCGCGGGGCTTATCTCCCTGAACACTTCTCTCTGTTGAGCCATCGTCATTCTCCAGTCATTTCCTTAGAAGTAGGCTTCCAGATCTTCATCTCTTCCTGTTTTAGTTTTATCCTCTTTCGGTGAAGATATCTATATACTGTTTTATGTTGTCTTCCTTCGATAAGCATCTTGATGGCTTCTTTGGCTACTTCGAATCCGATGTCGCCAATTAAAGAAATCGTATAACCATATACACACACGTTGACGCCTGTCAATTCTTCTATGATTCTTCTCGTCTTTCCTCCTTTTCCTATTATCCTACCTTTAACTCGTTGTATGTCTGACTGCGATCTCTTGAAGAATTCTCTCAGATCAATGATCCTTAATGTGACTGCATCATCTAAAAGTCTTAAAGCGCTTTCAGGCGAGAATCCTCGGCCAATTGCGGTAACAACGTCTTTTGCACGAAATATATGTGTCGGGTCCTCCGCTTCAGGCTTTAACGCTATCTCTACATTTCCGTTTTCACTATCTATAACCATATTAACATTAAGCGTTTTTTCTATGTGTCCTTTTGTGCGTCCATTTGGTCCTATTAAAACACCTAGGCGGTCTTTTGGTATTCTAATTTGAATTTTTGCTTCAACCATTTTCTATGATCCACCTATACGTGTCATCGACGTCTTTAACTTCCACTCCGAGATCTAAAAAGAAGCGATTCAGATTCTCTAAGTCTCTTCGAAGAAATTGTTCAGCCATGGGGTGCTCAAGGAGAACTGCCTGAGACAAGTCAAAGATGATTGGTCTTTCCCTCCAATTCATAATATTATACTCACTTAAGTCTGCGTGTACAAGTCTTGCTTTCTTGTAAAGCTTTTTTATGTCTTCCATCAGTCGTTGGTACATTAGTTCTGGCTTCTTTGGTGGTTTCTCCCTCAAAAGTGGGGCTCGTACTCCTTTCTTACCATAGAACTTCATGATTAACACGTTCTTTTCTACATATATTGGCTTAGGAACGTGAACCCCTGAATTGTAAGCTTTCATCAAGTTCTTGTACTCCTTCTTTGCCCATGTGTAAATGAGAGATCGCGTATCAGTTCTCACGTGTTGAAATCGTGGGTCGCCCTGAATGTAAATCCGCATGCCTTTCTTAAATTCAGATGAAATCGTCAAGTATATCTTTATGGCTATCCCCTTTTCTTCAGAATTAACACCATAGTATACCCGAGCTTCCTTTCCAGATTCGACCACTCCGTAAATGTTTTTGATAATATTTTGGTTGAGTAAACGGTATATTGTCATAAGAGTGGACTTATCGAAGACTTCTTCTAGAACCGCATAGTCTTCAGATCTTTTCTCTTTCATGAGTTGTTCTCTTTCGTAACGCTTCTCTTTCTTTAGAAGGCGTTTTTCAACTTTATCTTTAACCGACAAGGTAGTTCTCAACTATGGGTAAGATAAATACTTCATTAAACTTACTTCTTAAAAGAGTGAAATAGTACTCATTTTTAAAGAATAGTTTTGCATTAAAATTAGAACCTAATAATCTGAGCATGCGGAACATTTGAAATGGTCATAACAGCCCGTGGGTGTACAAGTCCCTCTCTAATAGCGTTGTTGACTATTGTTGAACCTACAAGATTTGCTGTAGTTGCTTTTTTCAGCAACTCAATTGCTTCTTCAATGTAAACGAGTCTTCCCCCATAAAAATTGCTTCTGACCTCAAAACTTATCTTTCCTTCTTTCAGAGTCTTTCCTAAAAGATCTGAATCGCAACAGGCAACGAGAACATGTCTTCCTTGTTTTATCACGTTGACGTATACGTTTAAGGCCATGCTTTGTTCAAAACACTGTTTATTTTTTAATAATATAACCTTACTATTTCAGCATGTACGTTACGTTTCATTCAGTATTTGTTATTTTCTTATGGACGACTTGGCTCCACATGCTTCACATACGAGGAAGCTTATTCTGCCTTCCCGCACAACTTTTGTATCAGGTTTATTGCAAACTGGACACAGAACCTCCCTGCTAATGAAGCCGTCTAAAAGAGTCTTTATGGCCTCGTGGTTGAATTGTCCCTTAAAAACAGCGTAATCACCATCAATAACCCCAGAAGTGCCCAATTCTTTGAATAAAAACTTTAAAACATTGCTTTGATCTCTACGAATACGATCACATATTTCTTTGAAGTTATACAGGAACGTCCTGTTGCCTACCATTTCGCTTTTAGGTGCTGGAACTTCGAATCTTTCACTTGTGAGGACTTGTTTTGGAAGGTTTTTGTAAGCCTTCTTTAGAAACCTTTTATATTGTGTCTCTGTTGACAAGTTAAATTTCAATCTCTCAGCGTGTATTTTGTGAACGCTGTATAAGGCTTTACGCCTTGATTTAAGTTTATAAGAATAAATGATTAGAACCCTTTTTAAAGAGATGTCTTTTTGCTAAAGAAATTCGAAGTTAAGAACACAAATCTTGCTCCTGAAGGCCAATCTGCGATTCGATGGGCTGAAGCTCATATGCCAGTTTTAATGAGGATCAGGGCAAGATTCCAAAAAGAGAGACCCTTAAAAGGGGTTCAAATAGGGGCTACATTACATGTGACAAAAGAGACGGCTGTCCTCATTAGAACACTGGCAATGGGAGGTGCTGAAGTCGCTCTTAGCGGAAGCAATCCTCTGTCAACACAGGACGAGGTTGCTGCTGCGTTAGTTGAAGACGGTGTTCATGTGTATGCTTGGAGAGGGCAAACTTCAGAGGATTACTACAACTGTATAAACAATGTGATAGAACATAGCCCCCGGATTATACATGACGATGGAGCTGACACAATAACCATAATACATGAAAAAACACCTCACCAGGTAAAAGATGTTATTATAGCTCTTGAGGAAACAACTACAGGTGTAGTGCGTCTAAAGGCTATGGAAAAGCAAGGAAATCT
>JAGMEO010000032.1 GCA_023128135.1 Candidatus Bathyarchaeota archaeon
TGTAATCTTTGATTTCTTCAAGTATTCTTTAACAACTTTCGATGCATGGTAAGTTCTAAAAACCTTAGCTGTTAACTCTGGCATTAGTTCTCCTAGAAAAGAGTTTACATCCTCTGACCTAACACCATTGAAGATCGGTGATTTATTATCTGAAGTAAATGTTCGCAAGTTTTCAATAACAGGTTCAGGTAAAATTTCTTCTTTATACCACTTCACATAGTCTTTTCCTATAAATTTGAAACGCACAAGACCATTACGGTCAAAAGATACATGACGGGGTAAGAGTGTTGTCGCTCCAACTGTATTTGCTTCGTCTTTATCTTTTTCATCTCCAACTCGAAGTTTAAACTTGTCAATGAGGTAGCATACAGTCGCTATCTTACGTCTTTTCTCATTATTTGAATTCAGGTTGTTTTCTACATGTCTTCTTATCTTGTTAATTTTTCTTTCAAGTTTTCTAGCTTTATCAAATTTTTCGATTTCTTTTTCTTGCTTAATACTGGAAGAGTCAGCTAACCACACATATTTCGTTTTTCCAGTGAGTTTATCATTCCACTTCGCAATCCACATATCTTCTAGTGCCCATACAACCTCTTTCCAGTTGCCATTTGGAATAGAAGCGTCTGGTGAAAGATTTAAAATAACATCTTCTTTTCCAGCACCTTCCTTCCATCGACCTCGTAATGGATGTTTTCCTCGTCCCATAAAGATGGAAGAAGGTTCAACCATGTAGTTGCTAATCTCCATCTTAACGCCATCTACAAGGGCATAGCCAAACTTTTCTTTATTTGCTTCCCTCACAGCTTTTCTGGCTTGGGCGAGTTGTTTCTTTTCTTCTTTTGTTAGAGCGAGTTTTCTTTCTTTCTCCTTTTCAATGTAGCTCTGTATTTCTGAGAAGTCAAAGTGTTCTGCATTTACATTGCCTTCAATACCAAGAACTATACTGAAGTCTTTAAAAAAATTTTTTAAGAAGACTTTATCTTTAACATAAACTGTTCCAAGCTTCTTAACCCAAGCATAAGCCATTTCCTCTTGTTTTGGTGTAAGTTTTATTTTTTTTCCTTTGCAGTGGATATGAAATTCTTTAGCTTCGTAGAACTTGGGTACAATAACACCATTGTGAATTAATTGTTTCATCTTTCATCATTTTGATCTTCAGTTTATCAGATTATTCTGGATGCTTTAGACATATGATAGAGCTTTTAGTCCTTGATGGTGTTTTTTTAAACTTTCGATTCTTATAGTAAAATTGTCATGTAAAAGTAATTCACCAACATACCAAGAATATGTTAGTCATAGTTAAAATAGCTCTGTGAGAAGTAATATTTTTGAAGAGAAATGTTAGAACCTTTCAGATTACCAACCAAAAAGAATGCGAAGCTTCGTAAACTTTTGGAAGAGATACGTAAAGATAAAAAGCTAGTTTCCTTATGGAAATGTGCAAATATCACTGCTATTGATCGCATGGGTTTCTCTGATCATGGCCCCACCCACATAAAAATTATAGCAAATTCTACTCTTAGAATACTTCGAATTTTGATTGATGCAGGAGTTACACCTAGTATAGTAAAAGATTATGGCATGAGTAATGACGATGCAGAAGTCGTTGTAACCTTAGCCTCTGTTCTTCATGATTTGGGGATATCTATCATGCGTGAAGAGCATGAAGTCTATAGTTTTATGTTAGCATTAGAGTTCATTGAAAAATATCTACCCGGAATATATAATGAAGAAGAAACAGCAATAATGACTACTGAAATATTACATGCAATAATATCACACCACCGCACTCAAAAACCACTTACTATCGAAGCCGGTGTTGTACGAGTAGGAGACGCATTAGATATGGAGAAAGGCAGAGCTAGAATACCCTTTGAAGCTGGTAAAGTGAACATACATTCTGTCTCCGCGTTATCAATTGAGAATGTAAGTATTGAAAAAGGGGATAAAAAACCAATTGTGATAAAAATTAGGATGTCAAACTCTGCAGGAATATTTCAAGTAGATGAATTACTAAGGAAGAAGATTCAGAACTCAGGCATTGAAGATTACATCCATGTGATAGCAGAAATTGTCGGAGAAAAAGAACCAAAAATCATAACGACGTTTGAACTATAAGGTTTATCCGCCTGAGACTAAAGGCATAACATCAATCACAAAATTAGTAATTGGATGTTTTAGTCTTAATAATATGTTATGGCCTTCAGAGAATAAGCCAATATCTGTTCCTTTTATGTCATGTTTTTCAGTAAATACTTTGAAGAAGTCTTCGTATGTTGATCCTTCAGGAAGAGAGAATACTTCTTCTTCTGGCACGTTTAGTTGTTCTCTTAGACGCGATGTAATGTAATTTACTTCTATTCTAAGGTACTTCATACAAATTCATATTTTTTTAACATAAACAAGTTCTTAAATAATTATGTTTTTTGTTTACAGAAAAACCTTTGATTGTATTTAACTTAACATTGTGTTTATATTATTCTGGCTGTTGGAAGACATAATTCAAATTAGATTTACAAAACACTAATAAAAATCAAAATCATACTAATTCAGAAACTATGATGAGATGATGAAATGCAGGTAACACTTGTAAATTATACGAGAGATGGGATCAAAACAATCGCTGACGCTGTGAGGATCACAGGTCCATTTTTTGATCAAATGCCTGATGAGAAACTTATAAAGTACATGGTTAAACATGACTATGGCTCAGCGCTGGAACACATGTACTTTACTTTTGAACTTAAGGATATTACTGTAGCCATATCAAGAGAACTCTTAGAACACCGAATAGCATCTCATACAGCAAAGAGTACAAGATATGTTAGTGAAGCTGGAGGTTTCAAGTATTATGTGTCTCCGAAAATTACTGAAGCCCTTTTAACAAAATATGAGAAACACATGAACTTGGTTCTTGAACTTTACAAAGAAATCGAAGAAAAAGTCGACAGAGAATCAGCAAGATATGTTCTTCCAATGGGACTTAAATGTACTTATGTCTGGACAATTAATGTACGCTCATTGCTCAATTTCTTGAGATTAAGACTCTGTGTTAATTCTGCGCCCGAGATGCAAGAATTAGCAAAGAAAGTTAAAAAAGAGGTTGTAAAGGTGTACCCACAAATATTTGAAGACATCGACTGTAGAGGCAGTCAATGGGGAATTTGTCCCGAACCAAAAAAGAGAAGTTGCGGTAAATATCCAAATAAGGCAAAAAACAAAAAGTGATGACCTAACTTTTCACCTATAGATACTATTTATTCAAGTATTCGAGCACTTCTCTCAAACTTTGAAAACCATACTGAATCTTTCCAAAACGTTTCGCTAAGGTAATGACTTCTTCCTTGATGCTGGAAGGCGTTTTTATTTCATTAATAACACTCACAATAAGATCACATAAGTATCTAACGTCATCTTCTCTATAACCCCTTCTCGTAACATCTTGGAAGCCTACTCTGATTCCTGAAGGGTTATCCTTATTCTTCTGGTTTTCAAAGGGCAGAAGGTTCTTATTGAGAATAATATTAGCTTTTTCAAGCTTTTGTGCCACTACTTTCCCACCACCAAAAGATTTTACATCCACAGCTATCTGATGCGATTTTGTAAAGCCATGTTTTTCTCCTAAAACTTTTATTCCATTTTCAAACAGGTGTTGACCTGCAACTTGAGCGTTTTTGATAGTCTGTTTAGCTAATTTCTCTCCATGTAACTTTATTTCCAATGCTGCGAGACCAAGCGCTGGGAACCGACCAGGATGTGTATTTGAAGTTGAAAGTGGATGAATAGCATGTTGGATAGCTTTTGCTGCAGCTGTTTTTCCTTTATCCATTTTTCCTTCAACAGTTAAGTTTGAAAATACTAATCCTCCTTGCGGTCCCGGAAAAGTCTTATGTGTAGATCCTGTAACAAAGTCAGCACCTTCTCCAAGCGGATCCTGAAATTGACCAGCAGCTATTAACCCTAGAACATGAGCAGCATCATAAACAACATAAGCTCCAACCTCCTTAGCAACACCAGTTAATTCCCTTACAGGATGTGGAAACTGGAAAAGACTACCACCAAACGTAACAATGCCAGGTCTTGCGGCTCTAATAATTTTCGCAGATTCGTCAGGATCTATATTCAATTCTTCCACATTGAATATTAAATTGACAATTTCCAGTTTTGCTAACTGACCAGCAAGACCTGTGTAGTCATGTGAAATGTGAGCCCCAGAACTGAGTGGTGCTACTGCCATTTTATTATTATTTGATATAGCCGATAAACCAAAGAAGGCAACCTGATTTGCTTGAGTACCAGACAGGGGTCTTATATCAATCCAATCGCAACCCAATACTTCTTTCATCAAATCTGCTGTGTAATTTTCAATTTTTATTATATAACGTAAGCCTTGATAATGTCGAGCTTTAACCCGCCCTTTTAGGTCATTCTCACCCTCACAGTATCTACAGCTTAAGTCTTTGGCTAAACCTAATAGTTCATTGACAGCAGGAGACTTCAAACCTTCACTAGCAATAAGATTTACACATTCCTTACTTCGATATTCTTCATGAGCCTGAGCGGCTTTGATCAGATCAAAAGCAACTTTTGAATAATCTTTCAATTTGAAGCACAAGCCCAGACATTATTCAAAAGTTAATATAAAACATTTGGTACCGCGCGCACAACATATTTCTATCGAGATTGGTAATGATCTTGTTTTGTTGACCTTTGTTTGTATGCAAAAATTTGAAAGAGCAAAGCAATACAGCCTAAGCCAGCCATAGTGTACCAAGCAGGAATAAAACTACCATACATGTCAATTAAAAACCCAATTAAAGAAGACCACAACGAACTTACTCCAAAACCAATAGCCAAAAAGAGACCAAGAACAAAGTCCCTTTGTCGCTGAGTGGAAAATGTTACAAGGCTTGATTGCATTAAACTAGTTATCGGAAACGCAGTTAATGATAATATGATCAAATTGGGTATCAGTGTAAAGTTGTTAACAACTTGAAGAGATAATAGAAAGATCGACAACGAAGCAATGCTTGTACAGAATATTGTAGTCTTTAAGTAACCAAACTTATTTGCATATTTTCCAAAGAAAATCGTACCAATAACTCCACCAAACATAGCCAAAGAATATAGTAAACTGGAATGTAACTGATCCAAATATAAACCGTTACTTAGGAAGAGCGGGATAAAAGTGGCAATAACCCCTTGACCTATACCACCTACAAGAAATGCTTGCGCTGCAATGATAGCCAATAATCCCTTTACACGGAAAGCAGATTTAATATCATCTAGTAAACTACTCCTCCGCCTCATTACTCTCGTCTTTACGAAAGATCTATCTCCTCGCAAAGATACGAATAATAGAATCCCAGTTAAAAATGGGATAACAGCAGTTGCAAAAAGAGCAAAACGCCAACCGTAAATTAATGTAGCAACAGTGAATATGACAGGCCCAAGGATGTTTCCAATGTAGCCCAAACCATAAAATATACCAATGTAAGTAGAGACATTTTTATTTTCTAATCTTTCTGAAATTAAATCTACACTTACAGGGTGTATAGCAGCACCTCCAACCTCCCCTACAACTTGAGAAGAAAAGAAACTTAGAAAGTTATTTGAAAGTCCAATCCCAAACAGTGCCAGCGACATTAATGCGTTTGAAAAAGCGAGAAGTAATCGCTTTGGGACAAGACGGCCAGCCAAGCTAAAAAACATCTGTAGAAAACCACCAAGAGCATGAGATGCCCCGGTGGCTATACCTATCTGGGCGTAATTAAGT
>JAGMEO010000033.1 GCA_023128135.1 Candidatus Bathyarchaeota archaeon
ACCAGTTGGAGGCTACGCGAGGGTCTTTTCCGGGCTTTCAATTCGTGACTTTACGAAGACAATGGATGTTGTATCCTGTAGTAGAGATGGGCTGCGTAATTTGGAGAAAACGGTAAGTGTTTTGGCTTTTTTAGAGGGGTTGGAAGAACACTCAAAATCTGTTTCTGTGAGGTTGAAAGATGAAAAACAATGAATTCGCCCGTGATGATATCGAAGAGTTTGACCTTTACACAAGGAAGAATTATGAAAGATTCAGTGAGTTTGATGAACCTGTTCTGCTTGACCATAACGAGAACTGGTTCATAAGCTTGGAGTGGCAGAGGAAGATTCTGAAAAAAGTCGTGGACTCTCTCGACGTAAGGCGTTATCCTAGACCATATAGTCCGTCTCTTTCGGTGATTGTAGCTGAATTACTAAAGGTTGAGGCTGATATGATAGCTGTTGGAAATGGTTTGGATGAGGTGATAGATATCATAACTCGAGCCTTTGTGGAGAAAGGGGATGAAGTTATCGCTCACATTCCTAGCTTTGGACACTACAAGACTACGACGAAACTGGCTGGTGGAAAGTTTGTTCCTATTCTATTGAAGGATAACTTTGACCTTGATGTTGAAGCCATGTTAGCTGCTGTGACTAAACAAACAAAAATTATCTTTCTTTGTTCACCCAACAATCCCACAGGTAATCAGTTTAAAAAAGCGGACGTGAAGAAGCTAACTGTTGAAAGCGAGAAGATAGTGGTTATTGACGAGGCTTACGTTAACTTCGCCAGAGAAACAGTTCTCGATTTACTTGGGAAATGCAGTAACCTAGTCGTGCTTAGATCATTCTCAAAGTCCGTTGGCTTGGCTGGGCTCAGAATAGGCTTCAGTATTGCAGACAGAGAGCTAACAGATTTTATGAAGAAGGTTCAACATCCGTATAATGTGGGTGTCTTCTCTCAAAGGGCTGTTGAAGAGTTCCTGAAGAATTGGGATTACATAGCTAAGAAGACTGAGGAGTCGAACAAGGAACGAGAACAGCTTTTCAAGAAGCTCTCAATGATTGAGGGAGTGAAGCCTTATCCATCTGAAGCGAACTTTCTCTTAACAAGGTTCAAGGACATTGACGTAAAAAAGGTTTATGAGAAGTTAGTTGATCAGGGCATCTTTGTAAAAGATTTAGGGAACGCACCATTATGTGATAATTGTCTTAGAATAGGCATTGGGACACACAAAATGAATGTAAGATTACTAGATGCTTTAAAATCAATTATTAGGAGTTAACATATTTTTAGAAGTGTAATTATAAAAAGAAACATAACGGATTATGTGGGAAATGCGTAGGGCAGAAGAAGTCAGAGAAACCATGGAAACTAAAGTAAAAATAGAAATAGAATTAGATGGAACAGGTCAATGTAAAGCTTCAACAAAATATGAGTTTTTCAATCACATGTTACGCACAATTTCCAAACACGCATTGTTTGATTTGAAGGTGGAAGCCACTGGAGATCTTAGACACCATGTGATTGAAGACGTCGCTTTAACCATGGGTCAAGCTTTGAAAAAGATCTTGGGCGACAAGAAGGGTGTTAGACGCTTTGGCTATGCTTACGCTCCTATGGACGACGCATTGGCTCGTGCTGTAGTTGATTTTGGAGGTAGAGATCACACAGTAATATCGTTGAACACTAGAGCTAAGAAGATTGAGGATACGCCCATCGAAGATTTAATTCACTTCTTTGAGGCTCTGGCTCAAACTGCAATGATAAACATCCATTTACAAGTACTTTATGGAGAGAACAACCACCACAAGATTGAAGCTGCCTTCAAAGCTTTTGCTTTAGCTATGAGAGAAGCTGTCAGTTTGGATCCAAAGAGGAAAGGTGTACCTAGCGCAAAAGGAGTGCTCACCTAGTTAATATTGTATTATTTTTTTTGGAGTTCTGAATAGTGGAAATCATTCCTGCCGTTGACATAATGAAAGGTAAATGTGTCCGTCTAGTCAGAGGATCACCTGGAAACATCAATGTCTATTTTGATGACCCCGTTGAAGCAGCAAAGATGTGGGAAGAACAAGGCGCCAAGACTTTACACGTTGTTGACCTAGACGCAGCTTTAGGCTCAGGAGATAACCTTCCAATAATTGAACGCCTTCTGAAAGAAGTATCTATAGATATAGAGATTGGTGGAGGAATAAGATCAATACAAAAAGCTGAAAAGCTTTACAGTTTAGGAGCAGCTCGAATAGTTTTAGGAACACTTGTAGTTGAAAAGCCAGAGATACTTTTAGAACTTACACAAAGAATAGACTCAGCTAAAATCGTAGTTGCCCTAGATTATTCTGGAGAGAACGTAGCAACACATGGCTGGAAGGAGATTACTGACCTGAACATATTTTCACTGGCCCCAAAGCTGATTAAGCTTGGAGCAGGTTGGATCTTATTTTCAGCTATTGAACGGGATGGAATGATGGTTGGACCAGACTTGAAAAATATTGAAAAGATGGTAAAAACAGTCGATGTTCCTGTAATAGCAAGTGGAGGAGTTAGTAACATTCAAGACATTGAAAATCTGGTCAAAACAGGCACAGAAGCTGTTATAGTCGGAAAAGCACTCTACGAAAAAGTTTTCACTTTTAAAGAAGTTCAAAAAGCTATTTCCAAGTATAAATCTAGAGATTTAAAAAAATAGGGATTTGAAAAATAATGAAAGCAGATTCTTTCAGAATCGAGAGTATTGTAAAGAAATTAGACTTTAATAAAATGGAAGGTTTGATACCAGCTATAGCTCAAGAGAAGAAAACCAAAGACATTCTCATGCTAGCCTACATGAACAAAGAAGCTTTCAAAAAGACATTAGAAACTGGTTTAATGCACTATTGGAGTAGAAGTCGCAATAAACTCTGGAAAAAAGGGGAAGAGTCCGGAAACATACAACATGTTAAAGAAGGCTTTATTGACTGTGACGGAGACGCCCTCCTTTTTATAGTGGACCAGACAGGTAGCTGTTGTCATACTGGAGAACACACTTGCTTCTATGAAAAGATCGGTTTAGAAGAAAAACCAACTTTAACAACAGATTCTTCTGTTCTTGAAGAAGTCTTCGATGTAATTTTAGACCGCCAAAAACATCCGAAGAAAAACTCTTACGTAGCTTCGCTTCTTGAAAAGGGTGAAGATCAAATTCTTAGAAAAGTCACAGAGGAAACAACAGAGTTAGTTCTTGCAACTAAAGAGGGCATAAAAGAGGAAATCATCCACGAATCAGCAGACATCCTCTTCCACATGCTAGTGCTTCTAGCTCATAAAGGAGTGGATGTCAGTGAGGTCTTCAAAGAGCTGAGAAAGAGGAGGAAATAACGCTTCAGATATATTTTTTGTGTAATTTCATGGATTTTCATGGTAAATTCAGTTCTCTAGAATTTTGTCTTGACAAATGATACTCCCTTTTCATCTTTTTCAACTTCAATTATGTTTGATGCTTCTTCTTCACATATGTCATGATGTGTAACCAAGATAGTTTGAGCCAGTAACCGGGCTGTTTCTCCCAAATATTCAGCAATTTGCGGTATGTTCTTAGAGTCAACACCGTAAGTTGGCTCATCAAGAATAAGAAGGCTTCTGAAACGTAATGTTTCGAGGAGAGCTAGCCTCACAGCCAACGCTAAAATAGTTTGGTGTCCGCCTCCATCCCTCGTTGCTGGAATATGCTCAACTAATCCTTTTGGATGAACGCTAACTACATAGGTTTCAGGATTTATCATTATGGAATCATAATCATGTTGATCTGTCATTCTCTCATAGTAGGAAAGTGCCCTAACCTCTATTTTTTTGAGCATATCACTTCTCCTGGTTTTAATAGCCGCCTCTAAGCGTTCAGTAAGTTGCCTCGCCAGTTCAGCTGCTTCAAGCCTCTTCTCCAACTCAACCATTTCCTTCTTATCCTTCCTCAGATCCTCCTTTTTCTTGTTCTTTTCACTCGTTTTTTCTTCAATTTTTTTATTTATGTTTTCATACTCTTTCTTTGCATCTTCTAACTTTTCAGGATCAAGAAGGAAGCGTTGAGCCACCTTAACCTTTAATTCTGGGTCTTCAACTTCAAAAGGCAGATCCAAAAATTTTAATCCCGTTTCGATGAGCTTGTTGCATTCTTGAATTTTGTTCTCAATTTCTCCTCTTTTAGTCATTAAAGTTTGGAGTCTTTTCCTCAGATTCTTAAAGCCCTCCATTTTATTGGCGCATGTTCTAATGGTGTCTTCTAATTTTTGCAAGTTCTTGTTCTTCTCATTGTAAGCTTTTTTCAACAGTTCTTCATCGTGTTTCACATTTTGTAGATTCTTTTTCTTCTTTTCAAGTATTCCTTGCAGGGTTTCCTCGTTCAAGTCTTGGCCACAAGTAGGGCACCTTGTGATCCCTGCCTTTAGTAGTTCTTCATGTCTCTCTATCTCATCTTGAAGGTGCTGCGCTTTCCCCCTATGGGAACCCCATTCCTCGTTAAGCTTTTTGGTTTCTTTCTGCAACTTATCACGTTGTGTCATAAGCTTCTCATGTTTTCCTTGTGTCTTCTCTATGAGTTTTGGAATTTCATCCTGCGATTTTAATTCAGCTTCAGAAAGAGCGTCCTGAAGATTTTTACTTTCTCTTCTCAACTCCTCTTCTAGCCCGTCTCTCTTTTTTACATGTTCCAACAAGTTCGAAAGTTCTGGGGACTTGGCCTTCTCTATTTGTTCCTTTAGTTTTTGCAGTTTTCTCTGTCGATCTTTAACATCTTCCTCTAAATCTTCCAAATTTTTCTGTAGTTGAGGAATGACCAGATTCTTGAGGGCGTCCAATTTAGTTTGAACATGTTTGCCTTCATATTTTTCAAACACTCGTCTAACCTTATCCATCTGCTCCCTCAATTCTCTAACTACTGTGAGGCGCAGAATCAGATCCATGTCCTTTTTATCGGGTTGAAGAATATCCTGTAAAGCGCCCTGCCTCACATAAACAAGGTTGGTAAATTTCTTTAAGGATACGCTCATGTACTCCGTAACTTTTCGTCGTAAATCCTCATCACTCTCCACTTCAACTTCTCTTCCATTTTTCAAAAGCGTAAGCTTTGTTGTCTTGTATCCTCTTTTCTTATCAAGACACCCATTTCTAGAAATTTCAATCATTGCGCCACTCACTGGGTTCTTGAATCTGACGTACACCACCATTTCACCTACACCTGGAAGCCTTGAAACCAGAAGCTTCTTATGGACTCCAGGGATCTGACCATAAAGAGTGAAGAGTAAAGCGTTTAGAAGCGTAGATTTGCCAGTGGAGTTCCTGCCCGTTATCAGGTTTAAACCGTTTGTGAACTTTACCGTTCCTCGTTTATACCCTTCAAAATTTTTTAACCTCAATTCCTCTATTATGGCACTCATTTCTTTACCTTCTCTTTCAAGATGCGTGTCCACTTTTCTATGAAAGGTTGTCTATCTGATTCTGTGAGTAAGCCTGTTCTCTGGCTCGCCTTCTCTTCTAAAGCCTGTTCTACCTCCTCAGTGATCGGCATCGCTTTCTGTATTAAACTCCCTATTGGCTTCAACGCTTCTTGGAGGAAAACGTCTTGTCCGCCTAGAGGTTTAAAGAATGCTTGTTTCGTAGATTCTACTCTGTTTTCCACTTGGACGTGTAAAAGGTTTTGATTCGTTTCTTTCACCTTTGCTACTAGAGCAGTCAGTTCCATTTCAAGTCTGAACGGATCTTCCACACTTTTCCCCTTTAGAACAAGCCTGAGGAGACCTTTCTT
>JAGMEO010000034.1 GCA_023128135.1 Candidatus Bathyarchaeota archaeon
GAATCACCTCTTCTCCTGGATTAACTAGGGCCATCATGGCTAAGAAAATAGAGCCTGTGCCTCCTCCATTGGTTACAATAATCTCGTCTGGATTGTAGTCCAATCCATTTTCCCGTCTCACCCGTTCTGATATCGCCTCTCTGAGATCAATGAATCCATTGTTAGGCGTGTAGTGAGTGTACCCTTCTTCCAGAGCAGTCTTTGCTGCGTCTTTTATGTGAGATGGTGTATCAAAGTCAGGCTCACCTATTCCAAGGTTTATCACATTCTCCATCTTCTGGGCTGAATCAAATAGCTCCCTAATGCCTGAAGAGCGAATCGTTTTAATTCTGTCACTAAACCTATGTCTTATCTTGCTCAATTCTTCATCCTCTTTTCATGGATAGGTTCTCTAATTGATAGGTTACAATCATTCTAAGACCTAGCAAAGTTATAGCCAAGATCGAGAGCCTTGAGGTTTTCACGTAGAAGTCTTTTGCTTAGAAGATCTTCCACTGTTTTCTTTAAAGTCTCCATCTTAAGTGGAAAACCATTAACAGAAACTGCAGCCCCCAACAGAACAGAGCCAACAGTCACTGCGCTTCCTGCTTCTTTGGCTAAGTTCACGGCGTTTATTATCATCATGTTTTTTGTGAAGCGTTTGATAGCAGCTATTACTTTTTCACGAGCAGGATATGAACCATGACCAAGTGTAACCATCGTAGGAGTTATCCTGTAATCGTTAATTATAGCAACGCCCTCTCGGGAAAGCTTATTGGCGTGCCTCAGAGCCTCTGCCAATTCGAACCCAATTAGTAAATTGGCTTGGCCCTCCATAAATGTGGGTGCAAAAACGTCTTCACCGATTCGTACTTGAACATCAATCATGCCACCGCGCTGAGCTATACCATGTACTTCACCTACTCTGACCCTGAAACCCTGTTTTACAGCAGCTGACCCGAGTATTCGTGCAGCTGTAAGAACACCGGTGCCTCCTACGCCAGTGAGTACAATATTATACGTCTTAGATTGTCTTGACTTCATGTCTATCCTTTTCCCTTTCAATGGCTCCGTATGGACATATTTCAGCACAAACACCACAATCCACACAAATATTCGGATCGATGACCACTTTCTCATTAGCCACGAAAATGGCTGGGCAGGCAAATTCTTCAACGCAAATCATACAGCCTGTACACTTCTCGGGATCCACTTTCCATGGCATTATGGGTGTTTTTTCTTTTCTTTTTCTCCGGATTGTGAGGAGGGCGCATTCTCTTCTCGAGACAACAACTGCAACTTCTTTTCTTTCTTGTACTTTCTTCAGGGTGTCTCTGAATACTCGAATGGATTTTTTTACATCAAACGGATCGATGACGTATACTAGTTTTACGCCTATTCCTCTGGCTATCTCTTCTATTTTGACCTTAGGTGCAGGTTTGCCCATTCCTGACACGCCTGTTCCAGGATGTGGTTGATGACCTGTCATGGCTGTTGCTCCATTATCCATGACGACTAAGAGGAAGCTGTGTCTGTTATAGACCGCATTGATCAATGCTGGAATACTTGCGTGAAAGAAAGTGGAATCTCCGGCAAACGCTATTACTGGTTGGTCTTGGGCTGCTGAGAAGCCGCAAGCAATACCTGTCCCAGAGCCCATGCATAACATTGTGTCATACATCTGAAATGGTGGAGCAACACCAAGACTGTAACATCCAATGTCGTTTGAATATAATGGATTAAGCCCTTTTGCAGCGACCTTTACGGCATAATAAGTGGCTCTGTGTGAACAGCCTGCACAAAGTGTTGGTGGGCGGGGTGGTAGTAGCGGTTGAACTTCAGCGTAGGCTTTTTCGATTTCAGGAGAAACTGTAACATGCTTCATATCCAAGCTTTTGCTTATCCCATCTATCACGATTCTGGTGTTGAACTCGCCAGTCCTTGGGAAAAATCCGTCTTGTTTCCCAAAAATTCTTACTTTCTTCTTCAACCTATTTGAGAGAGCCTTAACATGGTTTTCTAAGTATGGTTCCAATTCTTCCACTATGATTATCGGATCATGACTACTCATGAAGGACATCAATCTTTCTTCAGGAAGCGGATGTGTGAAACCTAACTTGAAAATAGAAGCTTCTAGGTTAAGCGCGTTTATCGCTTCCATGACATAATTGTGAGACACCCCAGATGTGATTATTCCCGTCTTTCCGTCTCCAAACACTGAGTTCAATCTGCTTTTCTCAGATAACTGCCTCGCTTCTTCAATCCTTTTTAATACGACCTTGTGTCTAACACGAGCGGAAGCTGGTAATAAACCAAACCTTGGATCCCTTTCAAATGTACCTTTCAATGATGGCTTTCTCTTAGTGGATCCAAGTTTAACGTCACCTCTGGCATGGCTTACTCTTGTTGTTGTTCGAACCAGCACTGGTTCTTGGAGTTCTTCACTCAATTCGAAGGCGTAAGCCGTTATGTCCTTTGCCTCTTGAGGATCAGACGGTTCGAGCATTGGAGCCCCTGAAAATTGAGCAAAGAACCTGTTGTCTTGTTCGTTTTGACTTGACCAGCAAAAGGGATCATCAACCGTTATGATTACCATGCCTCCTCTAACGCCGGTATGTACGAGACTTATGAAGGCGTCACTTGCCACATTTAAGCCGACGTGTTTCATACAAGTAAGCGATCTCAACCCACAGAAGGAAGCTGAAGCTGCAACTTCCATGGCAACTTTCTCGTTTGTGGAATACTCCATATAGAAACCGCCTTTTGAAGCCAGTAAGGACAAAGTGTCAGCTATCTCGGAACTAGGAGTCCCAGGATATGCAGCTACTACACTTACCCCTCCTTCAACTGCGCCTTTGGCAATAGCTTCGTTTCCAAGGAGAAGCATAACTCTTCCAGGCGAATCATCTAAAAGAAACTCAGGGTCTGCCACATTCATTCACCAAGTAACTGTTATCAAATCTAAACGATTTCAACCAGTATGCGTAGAATATATACTATTTTACCCTGTTATCAATTACTCTTTTTGGTTTCCCTATCTCACGTGGAAACTGATCAGAATCTAAGATTTCCACTAGTGGAGTTAACAAAAGTATGTCTCTTAATTTGAAGGCAAGATCTCTTGTCAATTTCTCTTTTATCTTCTTTATTCAGCTTTTTGACAGCACTTAACTCTTTGATGTTGCCAGGCATAATATTCGTCTCCTTGTAGAGCTTATGATAAAAGGGAACATTGTTGTAAACGTGGTTTAGTAATGCCTTCAATCTCTTAAGCTGAAGTCTCTTTAAATTCTCTTGCGTCATCGTTTCAAAATTAGGACTAACTTTCCTATCAGTATGTGGGCACATTGTTAGACCCTTAATCTTGAATTATACGCTTGTAGTTTTTTTCGAACGTGTGGTTTAAAAAAGCGGAGTATCTGTTATATTTGAAACTTATGTGTATAAAAAGTACATTTCTGCGTAATAGTCATGACTTTAGACAGACGTGACGACGCCTTAAAAATAGAAAGAAAAAATAAAGCCATCCATCATATGGTAAGACTATAAAGTGTGTGATTGGGCCGGTAGTTCAGCTTGGTATGAATGGCAACCATAAATAATAATGGTTGATAGTATAGACGCCGCCTTCGCAAGCGAAAACCGGAAAAGGCGGAGGCCGCGGGTTCAAATCCCGCCCGGTCCACCATTTTTAAATCTTAAAGTTTAAGAAGGAAGGCGTTAACTTTTCTTTTCGGTTGCGAGGGTAGCCGAGCCAGGTCAAAGATGGCTTTCAAAGTCATTGAAAGCGCTGGACTTAAGATCTAAACAAATGGGCACAGATTTGAGATCCAGTGGCGTAGGCCTTCGTGGGTTCGAATCCCACTCCTCGCACCTCTACTGAAAAAAACTATCATTGCCTCCAAAAAATCATATACACTATTTCCAAACACGTAGTTTAGAAGAGTTAGACTAAGAAGTTTATACTTAATTTTACAAAGCTTACAAAGTTGGATGAACAAGAACATCTAGTGTGTAATTCATCTAAATGATGTTAGGCTTACTTGTAACATTGAATAAATCTAGCTATACTACGGTCGTATGTCCTCTCAACCTCTGGCGGGAACAAACAGCCTGGAAGTTCTCCAAGTTTCCAATGATACCTTATACATTCGCAACATTTTCCTTTTTTACTGCAAGGCTCATAAGTACAAGTACAAAATGTCAGGTTTTCGTCAATATTACACTCAACCACTTTCTTCACCAAACATTTCTTCAATTAAGAATCCTAACATAACACACGCGACTTTTATAATTTTGCCCTTCTGAAATGTATATTTGGAGGATAAAAATACCGAGTTTTTTATAGATGCTCTCGAAAGAATCGTTTATCACATTGCTTATATTAAACTCAAAAATGTTCGCTAATTGAATAGTACGCGTGTGATTCTGTGATTGTAAAAGAAGTTTATGCGAAAGGGATTTTGTCGAAGTCTAAGGTTTTTGATTATACTATTAATCCTTACATTGGCTGTGAGCATGGATGTACTTATTGCTATGCACGGTTTATGAACAGGTTCACAGATAAAAAATTCCACTCTGGTGTAGTTTACCCTCTTTTATATCAGTTAGAAGATGAAGGTTTCATTACTGGTGTTTGGAAGCAGAAAGGGAGAAGACGAATCAAGCTCTACTCGATTACTGATAAAGGGGAAAGGATGCTAACTCGTCTTCGAGAACTATTTTAAAAACTTATTATAAATGTCTTGAAGAGTATTCTAAGTGAAAACATAAAATTAAATGAATTGAACCAAAGGAATGAAGGTATTGTCTAAGGAGAAAAAAACCCATTATTTTTACCTCTCAGAAATTGTTGGTACATTTCTTATGGTTTTCATTGGCTGCTTGGGGGAGGCTACAGCGATTTTCTTTTTTTCTTCTCCGACATTGATATGGAAACTTATGTGGTGGGGCTTTGGATATTTAGTTGCTTTCTATGTTACTAGAGGAATCTCTAGTGTTCACCTAAATTCTGTTGTAACATTTTATCGCTGGAAGTTCAGTAATTTTCCAGTGAGACGTGTTCCAGGATACATTGTCTCACAGCTGATGGGAAGTTTCCTTGCCGCTGCTCTCGTGTACGTAGCTAACTATTTATTTTTTATGGCTGTTGACCCATCACATACAGCAACTACCGCATACATATTCTTTGGTCAAGTCCATACCAGCCTCAATTTTCAAGACGCTTTTTTCATCGAAATGGTAAGTACATCTCTTTTAGTCTTTTTATGGCAAATTGTGAGCGACGAGAATAACCCATTTAACATCAGAAGATTTAAGCCAATAATATTCTTTCTTTACATCATCGTGATAGGTCTCTGGTTTTATCCTTTAACTATGGTCATAATGAATCCTACAAGAGATTTGGGTCCTAGACTCTTTGCATATTCCATTGGATACGGAACCTTGGCTATCCCAGGAACGAAAGGATTTGAAATGGTAAATTACATTATAGCACCTTTTGTTGGAGGTATTCTTGGCGGCTTCTTCTATGACTTAATCTTCAAACCCTTCTGGCACAGGGAAAAAAAGGCTTGAACCCCCCTTTTTTGTTAGTGTTAGTTGAGGGTTGTTTCACAAAGCTGGCGAGACATCCGTGCATGGACGCTACATCATTAAGCCTAAATTGAAATATTTTAACATGAGAAAAGCAGCCAGTAATACGCCCACGATCAGAGTGGTCTTCTGGCTGACTTCTTTGATCATGTTATCTTGATGGGTTTCATCAC